>NZ_JBIALD010000015.1:0-217618 GCF_042873115.1 Streptomyces sp. NPDC005017
CTAATCCACCCCGAAGGGCTTCATCGTTCGACTTGCATGTGTTAAGCACGCCGCCAGCGTTCGTCCTGAGCCAGGATCAAACTCTCCGTGAATGTCTACCGGTAAGTCCGGTCGAACACCACGAGAGCGGTGCGGGAAGAGGAATGATCTCCCCGCACACAGCGTCCTCGCTGTGTTGTTTCAAAGGAACCTCGCCCCGGCCGAGGGCCGGAGACGGGGTATCAACATATCTGGCGTTGACTTTTGGCACGCTGTTGAGTTCTCAAGGAACGGACGCTTCCTTTGTACTCACCCTCTCGGGCTTTCCTCCGGGCGCTTCCCTTCGGTCTTGCGTTTCCGACTCTATCAGATCCTTTTCCGACCCGATTTCCTCGGTGCTTTCCGGGTTCCCGCTTCCGCGTTTCCCTTTCCGGCGATCCCGACTTTATCAGAAGTTTTGGACCGGACTGACCGGCCATCCATTTCCGATTCATCGGGGGGTGGCTTCGTTGATATCGATGCGATCGACGTTTCAAGAAGCTTCGTAGATTGTAACCTGTCGCCGACCGGATCTTGTCCAGTCCAGGCAACTGTTCAAATCTACCTCCCGGCAGAACCCGTGTCAACGGTTTCTGCGGGACGAAGAGGACACTAGCAGCTCAGCAGACCTGTCCGCACATCAGGCGGCGGTCGGCACGGTTGCGCTGCGCTCGGCGGCATCGACGTCACCGGTGGCGCCGTCGCGGGACGCCCGGCCGCCGAGGACGTAGACGTAGGCGAGAAAGGCCAGTTCGGCGGCGATGCCGATCGCGATGCGGGCCCAGGTGGGCAGGCCGGAGGGGGTGACGAAGCCTTCGATGGCTCCCGACACGAACAGAACGAGTGCCAGGCCGATGGCCATGCCCACGGCTGCGCGGCCCTCCTCCGCGAGTGCGGTGCGGCGGGTACGGGGACCTGGGTCGATCACAGTCCAGCCGAGGCGCAGACCGGTGCCGGCGGCGACGAAGACGGCGGTCAGTTCCAGCAGGCCGTGCGGAAGGACGAGGCCGAGGAAGACGTCCAGCCGGCCGACGGACGACATGAGGCCGATGCCGACGCCCAGGTTGAGCATGTTCAGGAAGAGGATCCACAGGACGGGCAGGCCCAGGAAGATGCCCAGCACCAGGCACATCGCGGCCGCCTGGGCGTTGTTCGTCCACACCTGTGCGGCGAAGGACGTCGCGGGGTGGCTGGAGTAGTAGGTCTCGTACTGCCCGCCGGGGCGGGTGAGGTCGCGCAGCTCGCTGGGGGCGCCGATGGCCGCCTGCACCTCTGGGTGGGCACCGATCCACCAGCCCAGGAGCGCGGCGACAAGGGTGGAGATCAGCGCTGTGGGCACCCACCAGTGGCGTGAGCGGTAGACCGCGGCCGGGAAGCCGTGGGTGAGGAACGTTGTGACGTCACGCCATGAGGCGCGCCGGGTCCCTGTCACGGCGCTGCGCGCGCGTGCCACGAGCTGGCTGAGGCGTCCGGTGAGCTGCGGGTCGGGTGCGCTGGACTGGATCAGCGACAGATGGGTCGCGGTGCGCTGGTACAGAGCGACCAGTTCGTCGACCTCGGCTCCGGTGAGGCTGCGCCGACGCCCGAGGAGGGCGTCCAGACGGTCCCACTCCGCGCGGTGGGCGGAGACGAAGACATCGAGGTCCATCGGTGTGCCTGCTCCTCGGCTTGTCGGCGGGCTCGTCGCGGATGTCAGCTTGTCGCACTGCGGCGCGATGCGCCCTCAGCTTGGCAGACTGACGGTTCTCAGGGCAGAGCGGGGAAGGACGGCGGGCGTGAGTGAGCTGGTGACGGGCGAGGCGGTGGCACTGGAGGTGCGCCCGGCGAAACTGCCGAGCAGGACGCTGGCCGTGCTGCTGGACCTGGTGGTGGCAGGGCTCGTCTACACGACTGTGTCGATCGGCCTGGCGATGTCCACCGCGTCCTTGGACGACGCGGCGCAGATGGCCGTGTCCATCGCGACGTTCGTCCTGGTGCTGGTGGGCGCGCCGATCGCGGTCGAGACGCTGAGCCACGGGCGCTCGCTCGGGAAGATGGCGTGCGGTCTGCGGGTCGTTCGGGACGACGGCGGGCCCATCCGGTTCCGGCACGCGCTGGTGCGGGGTGCGGTGGGCGTGGTCGAGATCCTCATGACCTTCGGCGTGGTCGCCTGTATCGCCTCGCTCATGTCGGCGCGTGGCCGGCGGCTCGGGGACGTCTTCGCCGGGACGCTGGTGGTGCGTGAACGGGTGCCCGCGTCGCGGAGTTCGTTCGTGCCGCCGCCTCCGCCCTGGCTGTCGGGGCGTTTCTCGGCGCTCGACCTCTCCGCGGTGCCCGATGCGCTGTGGCTGGCCGTCCGCCAGTACCTGACCCGTATGCAGCAGCTGGATCCGCAGGTCGGCTGGACGATGGCCGAGCGGCTCGCGTCCGACCTCGCGGCCCGGACGGGCTCGCCGCTGCCTCCGGGCGTTCCGCCCGCCGCCTATCTGGCCGCGGTGCTCCAGGAACGGCAGGTGCGCGAGGTGCAGCGGGCGTACGGCAAGGGGGCCGGGGCTGTGGCCGCGCGGCCGAACGGGGTGGGTGGCTTTGTCGCTCCGACGCCGGTGAGCGCCTCTGCTTCTCCCACGGCTCCGACGCCGGTGAACCCCTCTGCTGCTTCTCCCACGGCTCCGGCCCCCGTGACGTCCGCTCCGGCCTCGTCGCAGGCCGAGCCGGGCGCGGTCCCGCGGGACACGCCGTCGAGCGACCGGCCGGCCGGAGGCTTCGCGCCTCCGGCGTGACCCGGTGTAACCCGGCGCGACTCGCGTGATCCGGCGCGGCTCGGCGGACCGAGCAGGCCCCGAGGGCTCGGCGCGGTCCGGGGGTCAGCCGAATTCCGGCCCTTCGTCGAAGCCCGCGCCGTCCTCGGCCTCCGGCCGGTCGAACCGCGACGGCGGTGTGTCGAGGTCCTCGAGTTCGATCCCCGGCGCCGCGAGCACCACGTCCCCGGCGAGGTGAACGGCGTGCTGCTCCCCCGTGTCCAGGGCTGTGACCTGGTACTCGTCCACGGTCAGAGGGCCGTTGTCAGTGGCGTGTGCTTCGCTGTTCACCAAGGCCCAGGACTGGTCCACGGTGAGCGGGGCGAGGACCGGGTCGGTGAAGGCGACCAGACGTACGCGGGTGGCGTGTCCGGAGGGGGTGAGGCGCAGGAGACGGGCCGTGGCCACGAGGAACGCGGGGGACGTGCCGGTGAAGGCGTGGGCGCGCACATTGCCTTCGGTGGCATGGGTTCCGGTGGGGTCCGTGCGGACCCAGGTGACGCCGTCGATCGCGGCGCCGCGCACCTGCCAGCTTCCCGCGTGAAGCTCCAGCCGGATGGGGCGGCCCAGTTCGTCGAGGGCCAGATCGACGGAGCCGTGGTGGTCGCCCGAGGGCGTGGTCAGCTGGGAGACATAGCGCCAGCCCGAGGGGCCGGGCGCGCAGTGGAAGTGCTCGACGGCGAGGGGGGTGTGGTCGTGCGGATCGTGGAGCGAATAGCGGCCGCGGGGCATGGAGGTCCTGGGTTCTGACGGGCTGGTCCGGAGGTCTCGTGGGGCGAGTCGTCCCGGAAGCCTCGGCGAGAAACCGGTCCGGACATGGGGCAGGCCCCCGGCACGGGGGTGCGGGGGCCTGCCTCGAAGGACCGGGCGCTGCGGTACGCGTCAGTGACGGGACGCGCACCGCGGCGGGCCGGGCTGCCGGGCTGCCGCCCTCGGGCGGAAGCGGCGGCGGTCCGGCTCAGTAGCGGTAGTGGTCCGACTTGTACGGGCCCTCGACCTGGACGCCGATGTACGAGGCCTGCTCCGGGCGCAGCGTGGTGAGCTTGACGCCCAGCGCGTCCAGGTGGAGGCGGGCGACCTTCTCGTCCAGGTGCTTGGGCAGGGTGTACACGCCGATCGGGTACTCGGCCTGCTTGGTGAACAGCTCGATCTGGGCCAGCGTCTGGTCCGCGAAGGAGTTGGACATCACGAAGGACGGGTGACCGGTGGCGTTGCCCAGGTTCAGCAGGCGGCCCTCGGACAGGACGATGATCACCTTGCCGTCGGGGAACTTCCAGGTGTGGACCTGCGGCTTGACCTCGTCCTTGACGATGCCGGGGACCTTGGCGAGGCCGGCCATGTCGATCTCGTTGTCGAAGTGGCCGATGTTCCCGACGATGGCCTGGTGCTTCATCTTGGCCATGTCGGCGGCCATGATGATGTCCTTGTTGCCGGTCGTGGTGATGAAGATGTCGGCCTTGTCGACGACCTCGTCGAGGGTCGTGACCTGGTAGCCGTCCATCGCGGCCTGGAGGGCGCAGATGGGGTCGATCTCGGTGACGATGACGCGGGCGCCCTGGCCGCGCAGGGACTCGGCGCAGCCCTTGCCGACGTCGCCGTAACCGAAGACGACCGCGGTCTTGCCGCCGATCAGGGTGTCGGTGGCACGGTTGATGCCGTCGATCAGGGAGTGGCGGCAGCCGTACTTGTTGTCGAACTTCGACTTGGTGACGGCGTCGTTGACGTTGATCGCCGGGAAGAGGAGTTCGCCGTCGCGCTGCATCTCGTACAGGCGGTGGACGCCCGTCGTGGTCTCCTCGGTGACGCCGCGGATCTCGGACGCCAGCTGGGTCCACTTCTGCGAGCCGTCGGTGATGGTGCGGTGGAGGAGCTCGAGGATGACCCGGTGCTCCTCGTTCTCGGCGGTGTCGACCGCCGGGACCTTGCCCTCCTTCTCGTACTGGACGCCCTTGTGGACGAGGAGGGTGGCGTCACCGCCGTCGTCGAGGATCATGTTCGGGCCGCCGGTGGGGCTGTTCGGCCAGGTCAGGGCCTGCTCCGTGCACCACCAGTACTCCTCCAGGGTCTCGCCCTTCCAGGCGAAGACCGGAATGCCCTGCGGGTTGTCGGGCGTGCCGTTCGGGCCGACGGCGACGGCGGCGGCCGCGTGGTCCTGGGTGGAGAAGATGTTGCAGGACACCCAGCGGACCTCGGCGCCGAGGGCGACCAGGGTCTCGATGAGGACGGCGGTCTGCACGGTCATGTGCAGGGAGCCCATGATGCGGGCGCCGGCCAGCGGCTGGGCGGCGGCGAATTCCTTGCGGATCGACATCAGGCCGGGCATCTCGTGCTCGGCGAGGGTGATCTCCTTGCGGCCGAACTCGGCGAGCGAGAGGTCGGCGACCTTGAAGTCCTGTCGGTTGTCGACAGTCGTCATTGCGAGCTGCTCCTCGGGATTGGGGCGAGGTGGGTAGGGCTGATCTGCGCGGCGGCGGACACAGGGGTGCCCGGGAGGACACGGTTGCCCGCGTGCGCGCAGCGCAGTCCGTCGGAGGCCCTCTCTCCCTCGGACGATCCACTGGGGACCGCCCGACCGCCATCAGCAGCGACGTCTGGCTCCATCCCAAGCTACACCGGTGGACCCGGCCGCCCCCAGTCCGCCTCCGGCGACATCCGGCCGATCACTGGCCGAACGCTTCCCGTCCACCGCCCGCCCCCTGGCCGTTCTCCAGTGGTGTGCCGTAGGCGGGGCGCTACTGTCGGCGGCCGTACGCGGGCGCGAAGGGGTGGGATTCATGGAGCTGGCACGCAGGCTGTCGGTGGCCGGGTGGGTGCTGGGTGTGCTGGGTCTGCTGCTGGTGGCAGGCAGTGTGCTGGGGGCGCGGGCGGGCCGGGAGAGGGTCGTGGTGGAGGGCGAGTCCATGACGCCGACGTACGCCGTGGGCGACAAGGTGGTCGTCGACGAGTCGGTGGACGGGAACGAGGTCCGCCGGGGCGATGTGGTGCTCTTCTCGGCGCCGGAGGTGCAGGGCTTCGACGCGCTGGTGGTCAAGCGGGTCATCGGTGTCGGCGGCGACCGTGTCGAGTGCTGCGCGGGTACGGGGGCGGGGCAGCGGCTGCTGGTGGACGGCCGGCCGCTGGAGGAGCCGTACGTGGCCGACGGGATCGTGGACGGCAGGGGGCCTGGCGGGGTGAACGAGCCGTACGTAGTGCAGGTGCCCGAGGGGCGGCTGTTCGTGCTGGGTGATCGCCGGTCGAACTCGAACGACTCGCGGTTCTATCAGGGCGGACAGGGCGGCACGGTGCCGGTGGCCGCGGTGCGGGGCCGGGTGGTGGACGGCTGGAGGGCGCCCGTGGCGCTGATCGTGCTCGGCCTGGTCGGGCTGGCCCTCGGGCTCGCGGGCCTGGTGGCCGCCGCGGGCGCGCGGCAGGTCCGTCGGCGGGGCGCGCTCCCCGAGCCGCCGTGGCCGGTGGGTCCTCTCGGCGTGTGAGCGGGAACGGCGACGGGCCCGCCGGGGAGACCGGCGGGCCCGTGCTGCTGGCGGAGGTTGCGGCGGGGATGCCGCCTCAGTGGCCGGCGGTCGGGGCCGGGCCGCCCGGAGTCGCCTCGCGGTCCGGGCCCTTGGCTGCTTCGGCCGCGCTGTAGATGTCGGGTTCGAGGTAGATCACGCGGGCGATCGGGACGGCCTCGCGGATGCGGTCCTCGGCGGCGTCGATGGCGCGGGCGATCTCGGTGGCGGTGTTGTCGTGCCGTACCGCGATCTTGGCGGCGACCAGGAGCTCCTCTGGGCCGAGGTGCAGGGTGCGCATGTGGATGAGGCCGGTGACGGTGTCGCCGTCGACGACGGCGGCCGCGATCTTCTCGGTCTCCTCGGTACCGGCGGACTCGCCGAGCAGCAGGGACTTGGTCTCGATGGCGAGGACGACGGCGATCAGCACGAGCAGGACGCCGATGCAGACGGTGCCGATGCCGTCCCAGACTCCGTCGCCGGTGAGCAGGGCGAGGCCGACACCGCCGAGGGCGAGGATCAGGCCGACGAGCGCGCCCAGGTCCTCCAGGAGGACGACGGGCAGCTCGGGGGCCTTGGCCCGACGGACGAACTCCTTCCAGGAGAGGTTGCCGCGCAGGCCGTTCGACTCCTTGATGGCGGTGCGGAAGGAGAACGTCTCGGCGATGATCGCGAAGACGAGGACGCCGACCGGCCAGTACCAGTGCTCGATCTCGTGCGGGTGCTTGATCTTCTCGTAGCCCTCGTAGAGGGCGAACATGCCGCCGACGGAGAACAGGATGATCGAGACGAGGAAGGCGTAGATGTAGCGCTCGCGCCCGTAGCCGAAGGGGTGCTGCGGGGTGGCCTCGCGCTGGGCCCGCTTGCCGCCGACCAGGAGCAGTGCCTGGTTGCCGGAGTCGGCGAGCGAGTGGACGCCTTCGGCGAGCATCGAGGACGAGCCACTGAAGGCGAACGCCACGAACTTCGATACCGCGATCGCGAGGTTGGCGGCGAGTGCCGCCACGATCGCCTTGGTTCCGCCTGACGCGCTCATGTGTTCGCGTTGTCCCTTCGTACGCCGTCCGGGGCATGGCCCCCGGCTTTGCCCGTCCTTTGCCGGTGGGTCATTGTTGCAGCACCGGGCGACAGGGGGGCGCCAGGCTGTGGATGACGTCCGTTCAGGCGACGACGGTGGCCCGGAAGAGCGTTCCGGTACCGGACACGTCGGTCTTTTCGCCCGCAGGGACGAAGACGGAGGCGCCGGGGCCGAGTTCGTGCTCGCCGACGCTCACGGTGCCGGCCGTGCAGAGCAGGATCTGCGGGGTGGCGCGGGTGAGGTCGTGGGCGGCGCCGGCGGGCGGGAGGACGTACCGCGAGAGCCGGAACTCGTCGATGGGGGTCTCGTAGACCTCCTCGCCGTCCGGGGCGGCCTCCGGGCGCAGGACTCCGGCGTCGGCGGCCTCGAAGCGGACGACGCGCAGGAGTTCGGGGACGTCGACGTGTTTGGGCGTCAGGCCGCACCGCAGGACGTTGTCGGAGTTGGCCATGATCTCGACGCCGAGCCCGTCCAGATAGGCGTGCGGGATGCCCGCGCCGAGGTAGAGGGCCTCGCCGGGCTGGAGGCGGACGTGGTTGAGCAGCATGGCGGCGATGACGCCGGGGTCGCCCGGGAAGTGGTGGGCGAGGTCGGCGTAGGGCGCGTAGGCGCCGCCGAGGCGGGTGCAGGCGGCGGTGGCCTCGGCGACCGTGCGGTGCATCTCCTCGGGGTCGGCGGTGAGGATCGCGGTGAGGACCTCGCGCAGGGCGGCTTCCTCGGGGTGGGCGTGCAGCAGGTCGACGTAGGGCTTGAGGGAGTCGACGCCGAGGCCGGCGATGAGGTCGGCGGTCTCGACCGGGTCGCGGAAGCCGCACAGACCGTCGAACTCGGTGAGGGCGCAGATCAGTTCGGGCTTGTGGTTGGCGTCCTTGTAGTTGCGGTGCGGGGCGTCGACGGGGACGCCGCGCCGTTCCTCCTCCGCGTAGCCCTCCTCGGCCTGCGCCAGGTTCGGGTGCACCTGGAGGGAGAGTGGGGCGCCGGCGGCGAGGATCTTGAGCAGGAACGGCAGGCGGGGGCCGAACTTGGCGACCGCCGCCTGCCCCAGCTCGCGCTCCGGGTCCGCCTCGACGACCTCGGCGAGCGTGCCGCGCGCGGTGCGCGAGGGCGCGCCGGGGTGGGCGCCCAGCCACATCTCCGCCTGGGGCTCACCGGTCGGCTCGACGCCGAGCAGCCCGGGGATCGCGGTGGTGGAGCCCCAGGCGTAGGGGCGAACGGTGTTGTCGAGGCGGTCCATCGCTGTCTGCTGCTCTCTCTGCGTACGACGCGGGTTCGTCTCCGCGTACGACGGTCAGGGCGTCCCTGGCTACATCAGGCTCCCGAGGCGAGCGCCAGGTAAACGGCGGCGAAATCCGTGATGGCGATCAGTTCCGCGAGGGTCTCCAGCTCGTCCCCGGTCTCGGGTTCCAGCTCGCTGATCGGCGTGTCGTGGCTCAGGGCCAGCTCGCGGGCGGCGGGGGCGGCGGTGAGGCCGCCGATCGGACGGTCGCGCAGCAGCACCACGCGCGCGTGCAGCGCGGGCGCCTCGTCGACACGGTCGCGGAAGAAGTCGTCGGGGTCGGCGCTGGCGGCGAGCGGGCCGGCGAGCAGGGCGCTGTGCGCGGCGAGCGCCTCGGGGAGCTCCCAGACGAGGGCGGGGCGGCCGGCGAGTTCGGCGAGCGCGGAGGCGAAACGGCGGCCGGCCGGCCCGGCGGAGTCGCCCTCGGTCCAGATCACCGGAAGCGCGTCGGCGAGTTCGGCGGCGAGCGTCTTGGCGGGGTTGCTGTACGTCGCGATGGCCGGGCCGCAGCGTTCGGCGATGTGGTCGAGGCGGTCGGCGACCTTCTCCAGGGACTCGGCGGGTGCGGTGACCAGGCCGACGCGGTCCAGCAGGGCCAGCAGCGGGGTGAGCAGGGCCCACAGGACGCCGGGGGCGGAGGCCGCGAGCGGTTCGTCCGCCTCGTAGGGCGCGGTCGCGAGCGGCATGAACATGCCGTGCGCCTTGGCCACGGCGTCGGCGAGCGGGGTGCCGGCGGGTGCCACGGCTACGACGGTGCAGCCGCGCCGGTAGGCCTGCTCGGCGAGCAGCGACAGGCCAGGTTCGGTGCCGTCGGGGGTGGTGATCAGCAGCAGGTCGACGGAGCCCGCCCAGCCGGGCAGTTCCCAGCGCAGGGCGCCCGCGGCGGGGGCGACGCCGGTGGGGGCCAGCCGGGTGACGGGGCTGCCGGGGCCGGCCAGCGTGCCGAGCAGGTCGGCGACGCAGATGGCGGCGAGGCCCGGCCCCGCGATGAGGACGCCGCGCGGGCGGCCGTCCGGTTTGAGTTCGCCCACGCCGGCCTCGGCGGCGTGCCGGGCGGCGGTGCGGACCCGGGCGCCCGCTTCGGCGGCACCGCGCAGCAGGGCGCGCCGGTCGGCCTCCGCGAGGGCATCCGGGGTGTCGAGCAGCGATTCGTCGAGCATGGGCGGAAGCCTCCGGTCGCCGGGTCGGTGCGGGGTGCTTGCGCGGGCCTTTGCGGGGGCCGAGTGGGGCGTACGAGGGTGCGACGCGGGTTACGCGGGGCGGCGGGCCTCGTCGACGAGGAGCACGGGGATGCCGTCGCGGACCGGGTACGCCAGACCGCAGTCCTGGCCGGTGCAGATCAGCTCCGCGCCCTGCTCCTTGAGGGGCGCGTGGCAGGCCGGGCAGGCGAGGATCTCCAGAAGGCCGGCTTCGAGCGGCATGGGGGCGTCCCTTCGGGGTGCGGCTGGCGATGCGTACGTGCCTGGTCAGCGTACCGCCGTAGGAGATGCCACGCGGAGATACACCGACCTACCCTTCCCCCCAGGGAGGGATGGGAGCAGCGCGACCAGCCGCCCCTGGGGGCGCGGGGAACTGCGCTACCAGCCGACAACGCCCCGCACCCACGCACAAGCAGCACAGCACCCCCTAGGGGCGCGGGGAACTGCGCGACAAGCCACGACAAACCCGCACCCGCGCACACGCACCAGCCCGACGAGTCCCGCCCAGCCGCGCAGCTCTACCCGCGGATGATCGCCAACGCCTCGTCCCGCACCTTCGCCATCGTCGCCGCGTCCCGCGCCTCCGCGTTCAGCCGCAGCAGCGGCTCCGTGTTGGACGGCCGGACGTTGAACCACCAGTCGGCGGAGGAGACGGTGAGCCCGTCGAGCTCGTCGAGGGTGATCCCGTCCTGCCCCTCGAACGCGGAGCGGACCGCGGCGATACGCCCGCCCTGGTCGGCGACGGTGGAGTTGATCTCGCCGGAGCCGACGTAGCGGTCGTACTCGGCGACGAGGCCGGACAGGGGGCCCTCCTGGCCGCCGAGGGCGGCGAGGACGTGCAGGGCGGCCAGCATGCCCGTGTCGGCGTTCCAGAAGTCCTTGAAGTAGTAGTGCGCGGAGTGCTCGCCGCCGAAGATCGCGCCGGTGCGGGCCATCTCCGCCTTGATGAAGGAGTGGCCGACGCGGGTGCGGGCGGGCGTGCCGCCGTTCTCCCGCACGACCTCGGGGACGGTCCAGGAGGTGATCAGGTTGTGGATGACCGTGCCCTCCCCGCCGTGGCGGGCGAGCTCGCGCGCGGCCACCAGGGCGGTGATGGCGGACGGGGAGACCGGGTCGCCGTTCTGGTCCACGACGAAGCAGCGGTCGGCGTCGCCGTCGAAGGCGAGGCCGAGGTCGGCGCCCTCCTCGCGCACGCGCGCCTGGAGGTCGACGATGTTGGCCGGGTCCAGCGGGTTGGCCTCGTGGTTGGGGAAGGTGCCGTCCAGCTCGAAGTACATCGGCACCAGGTCCAGCGGCAGGCCCTCGAAGACGGTGGGTACGGTGTGGCCGCCCATGCCGTTGCCCGCGTCGACGACGACCTTCAGGGGGCGGATGGAGGTCAGGTCGACGAGCGAGCGCAGATGGGCCGCGTAGTCCTCCAACGTCTCGCGCCGGGTCACGGTTCCCGGCGTGGCGGCCGGGGCGGGGGCGCCCGATTCGCGCCAGCCCCCGACGAGTTCACGGATCTCGGTGAGGCCGGTGTCCTGGCCGATCGGGGCGGCGCCCGCGCGGCACATCTTGATGCCGTTGTACTGCGCGGGGTTGTGCGAGGCGGTGAACATCGCGCCGGGCAGGTCCAGCGCGCCGGACGCGTAGTAGAGCTGGTCCGTGGAGCACAGGCCGATCTCGGTGACGTCGACGCCGAGCGCGGCCGCGCCCCGGGCGAACGCGCCCGCGAGTCCCGGGGACGAGGGGCGCATGTCGTGTCCGATCACGATCGCGTCCGCGCCGGTCACACGGGCGAAGGCGGCGCCGAGGAGTTCGGCGAGCGACTCGTCCCACTGGTCGGGGACGACCCCGCGTACGTCGTACGCCTTCACGATCTGCGACAGATCAGCAGCCACGGCCAACCCTTCTGAAAGTCCTGTCGGTCACCCCAAACTACCCGTACCGCACGGATGTCCGCCGTTCGCTCCGGTGCGTGGACGGAGGGGCGTCGGCCGGGGCCGGGGCGCGATGGGGCCGTCGCGGCCGAAGTGGGGGCGGGGGTACGGAGGTTGCGCGGACGGCCGGGGGCGGCACGGTCGCCGGAGAGGCGTCGGCCGCGAGGGCGGCCGGGCGCACGACGGGCCCCGAGGCGAGGGAACCGTGTCAGTTGTCGGGCGAGCGCAGGATACGCAGGTGGCCGCGGCGGGCGACCTCCATGGGGTCCGCGGCGCGGCCGCCGGCCTGGGCGGCGCGTTCCTGCGGGCGGGCGGCCTCGCGCACCGCGTTGGCCAGGGCCTCCAGGTCGTCACCGCTGGGGCGGGCCGGGGCGGAGCCGTCGAGCAGCCGGACGACCTCCCAGCCGCGCGGGGCGGTGAGGCGCTCGGAGTGCTCGGCGCACAGGTCGTAGCAGTGGGGTTCGGCGTAGGTGGCGAGCGGGCCGAGGACCGCGGTCGAGTCGGCGTAGACGTACGTCAGCGTCGCGACGGCGGGTCGGCCGCAGGCGGTGCGCGAACAGCGACGTACAGGGCTCACGACGTTGGACGGTACCGCACTCTTGAGCGGGCCGCGACGACTCTCCACCAGGTCACTCCCCCGTGTCGTGTTGCGGAAGGTCCCCCGAACCCCCCTTGTCATACCCCGCTGACCTGCACGGACACACCCATTCCGGGGAACTCCGGACCTGGCGCCCGGTCACCTCTCGGCACAAACCGCGCTATTTGGCCTGAGTTCGACCGTCCGGTGGAGATACAGAATCGAGCCCAAGCTTGGCTGGAACGGTCAACCTGCGACACGCTCTGTCGGGTGGCCGGATGCCGTCCCGCGCGGGGCGTGGGCGCGGGGCGCACGCGAGAGGCGGGGACTAGGCTTCGTCAGTGATGGACACCCCCGTACCGCCCCGTGCCACCGGCCCCGGGCCCCGCCGTCGTGACCGGCACGGCCGAGGCATGCGTGGCCCGATCGCGCCGCCGCAGGTGCCGCTCGCCGCGAGCCGGGCCGAGATCTTCGCCGATCTGGTGCAGGACTCCGTGGAACGCCTGGAGCGGCACTGGCCGCAGCTCTCCGACATCGACTTCCTCGTCTTGGAGGTGCCGCGACTCACCGGGCCGGGTGACGCCTGGCAGGACGAGCCGGTCCCGCTGGGCGGCACGATTCCGGCGCGCGAGGGACGTCCCGCGCGCGTGGTGGTCTACCGGCGGCCCGTGGAGATCCGCACCAAGGGGCGCGACGAGCGCGCCGCCCTGGTGCACGAGGTCGTCGTCGAGCAGGTCGCCGAACTGCTGGGGCTGACCCCGGAGACGGTGGATCCGCGCTACGGCGAGGACTGACACGGCGTCCGTCCCCGCCGGAGTCAGCGCTGGAGCACCGACAGGTCCTGCTGCGCGTCCGGCACGGCGACCGTGCCGCGGTCGTCCGGCAGGGTCTGCACGGTGAACGCTGCGACGTCGTCCTGGTCCGCCTCCAGGGTGCGGGAGGCGAACACCGGGCCGCCCGACACCGGCTCGACGGTGAGGGCGAAGGTGCCCTTCAGGCCGCTCGGCACCGGCAGCTTCACGTTCTGCGTGGTCCCGGCCTTGAGCCGGAACGTCTCCGTCACGGCCGTGCCGCCCCCGGTGCCGGCCGAGGCGGTCACCTTGACCTCGGCGGCCCCTGCCGGCGCGGTGAGCGACAGGGTGGCGCCCTTGGCGGTGTTGTCGACGGCGCTGGCGCGCGTGCCGACCGGCCGGGCCGCTGCGATGAACCCCGTCTCCCGCTCGTCGCCCTTGCCGCGCACGACCTGTACGGCGGCGACGACGGGCACCGAGCGGTCCGTCGGGCTCAGCACCAGCGAACCGGCCTCCCCGCGCGTGAGGTCGCCGAGGTCGACCGCGCTGGTCATGCCCGACTTCACATGCAGCGTCTCCTGTCCGGCGGGCGTGATCAGGCCGGACGGGGAGGCGAGACGGACCTTGAGGTCGGCGTCGGTGCCGCCCGGGGTGAAGGCCACCAGGCGCACGGACGTGGCGTCCGCGGGGATGCCGGGCAGGACGAGGGTGTCGGCGGGGTCGGCGGACGCTGCCAGCCAGTCGCCGCCGAGCTTGTCGTCCAGGGCGAGCATCGCGGCGCCGACGCGGCCGCTGCGCACGACGACGTGCACGGTGACGTCGGGGTGCGAGCCGTCGGTGAGGGTGGACAGCAGGACCGGTTCGGTGGACTTCGGCTTGACCGTGATGCCCTCGGCGACCGTGGACTCCAGCAGGCCGTCCTCGCCGTACAGCCGGATGTCGACGACGGCCGCGGAGTCGTCGGGGTTGGTGAGGTGGACGTAGTCGGTGCGGCCCTCGCCGGTGCTGGCGCCCGGGAACCAGAACTCGGTGTCGGGGGCGGTGCAGTTGACGCCCTGGAGGCCGCGGCCGGTGCCCGCGCCGACCTCGGTGGTCTGCTGGACGGTCCAGCCGGGCGCGGTGTTGCCCTCGGCGGTGCCGATCAGCGCGGGCGACTGGGCGCCGGAGGTGTCGCCGCTGACGGGTGTGCCCGGCTCCGCGGGCTTCACGGCGGCCTTGGGGGGCTTCTTCGCGCTCTTGCCGCCCTGGTCGCCGGTGGCGGGCACCAGGTCGGCCTTGCCGTCCTTGCCGGTGCCCTCGGTGGTGGGCGTGAACGAGGTGTACGTCGTCTCGGCGAGGTCGGAGGTGCTGGGCGGCGGGCACAGCAGGCTGGTGCGCTCCACGGGCAGGTACTCGGCCGCCCGCGGGCTGTCCGAGCCGGAGGCGTCGGGGGCGGTGAGCGCGCCCAGGCCGGTGACGGCGGCGAGCGCGGCCGTGGCGGCGATCAGGGACAGGGTCGTGCGGTTCACTGCTGGCTCCCGTCGGGGCGCTCACTGCCGTCGGTGTGCTGGTGGTCCTGGTGCGGGTGGTCCTGGTGCGCCGGGTCGTACGCCATGTCGTAGCCCTGGGTGTACGTCCGGTCGTACGGCGCGGTCTGCGCGGTCCCTCCGTAGGCGTACGGGTCGTACTGACCCGACTGGTACGGGTCGGCCTGGTAGGCGCCGTCGTAGGTGCCCGCCTGGTACTGGTCGGCGTGGCCCGCGTACTGGTCCGCGGTGTTCCAGGTGTCGTAGGACTGCTGCTGCGGGACGGCGGCCGGGGGCTGTTCCGGCGCGGGGGCGGCGAACTCGTCGGGCCGGGCGGCCTCTTCGGCCTCCGCCTGGGCGCGCAGGCGGCGGGCGCGGCGGCCCTCTCCGGCGGTGGCCTGGGCGGGGATCGGTGTCTCCTCGGGCAGGTCGTCGTCGACGTCGCGGCGGCGGCCGGGCAGGGCGAGCACGACGAGCACGAGGGCCAGGAAGCCCTGCGTCCACAGCCAGGCGGTGTGGCCGGCGGGGTCGTCGTAAATGACGTCCAGGCGGCCGCCGGCGGCGGGGAGTTCGAAGCCCTGGGCCCAGCCGTCCACGGTGGTGCGGGTGAGCGGGGCGCCGTCGAGGGTGGCGGCCCAGCCGTCGGCGGCGCTGTCCGCCAGGCGAAGGACGCGGCCCTCGGGGCCGGCCGGGAGGGTGGTGTGGATCTCGACCGGGCCGGCCTTGACGGGCACGGGGTCGGTGGCCCCGGCCTGGACGATCATGGCCCGCGCGACCTCGCGCTCGACCCGCCACAGGGCGCCGCCGTCCTTCTCGCTGAGCCGGGTCAGGCCGGGCGTGGAGTCCAGGACGCGGGCGATCTCGCGGGGCGCGCCCTTGTGGACGAGGACGTAGCAGACGGCGAAGTCGCCGAGCTGGGTGGCCTGGTCGGCGCCGGAGCCCGCGACGAGGTTGGCGACGACCTTGTCCAGGCGGACGTCGCGCCCGGCGGCGGCGGCGAGTTCGGCGTCGCCGAGGCGGGCTCCGGAGCCGCGGACCAGGGTGTAGTCGACGTGTACGGCGGACGTGCTGTCGAGGACGAGGGTGCGCGGCTGGGAGCAGCCGGGGCCGTCCTCGGCGACGAACGCGGGCACCTGAAGGGCGTCGGGCCACCGCTCCAGGGGGCCGTCGGCGCCACGGATCATCCAGCCGGCGGCGACCAGCAGCGGGCCCGCGGCGGAGGCGAAGGCGATCAGCGCGGCGACGGGCTGGCGCCAGCCGAAGTTCTGCTCGGCCACGCGGGCGCGTGCCCCGTCGGCGCCGAGGACGGCGGCGGCGAGGAGGGCGAGGCCGTAGACGAGGGTGGCCGGGCCCGCCCAGGTGGAGCGGTTGGACAGGACGGCGAGCAGGAGGCCGGCCAGGGCGACGGCCCAGGCGGTGAGGATGGCGGGGCGGCGCTCGGCGCGCAGCAGGGCGGCGAGCGCGGCGAGGACGATGCCGATGAGCATCAGCCCGTCCATGGTGCCCGGTCCGCCGGGGCTGGCGGCGAGCAGGTCGAGCGCGGACGCGGAGGAGGCTCCGTAGTCGAGGCCGGCCTCGGTGAAGAACCCGAACGGCAGCAGCGTCAGCGACCAGGGCGCCAGGATCAGCAGGGGCGTGCCGAGCTGGACGGCGAAGCGCGGACCGTAGGCGGTGAGCTCGCCGCGGCGCACGGCGAGCAGGGCGATGCCGAGGAGGAGGGCCGCGGGCCACACCAGCGGGGTGAACGCCGTGGCGATCGTCAGCAGCAGCGCGTACGCCCAGGTGGCGCGCCAGCTGCCGCGGGCGCCCGAGGCGTTCGCGAGGCCGGCGGCCGCGACGCCCGCGCGGGCGATGAGCGGCAGCAGGACGGCGAGGACGGCGGTGCCGAGGCGGCCGCCGGCCAGGGCGCCGGTGACGGCGGGCAGGAAGGCGTAGGCGACGGCGGCCCAGGCGCGCAGCAGGCGGGAGGTGACCAGCGGGCGGGAGGCGAAGTAGGCGCTGAGGCCGGCCAGGGGCACCGAGGCGACCAGCAGGACGGTGACGGCGAGTCCGGTGGAGCCGAACAGCACGGTGGCCAGCATGGCCACGATCGCCAGGTAGGGCGGCGCGGTGGGGGTGCCGCCGGCGCCGACGGGGTGCCAGGCGTCCAGGTAGCGCGACCAGAGGTCGGCGGCGGTGGCGGGCGCGGGCAGCAGGGCGCCGCCGGCGAGGGCGCCGGTGCCGAGGAGTCCGCGGCAGGCGGCGAGCGAGGCGAGCAGCAGGACCAGGAACAGCACCGGCGCGGGCTTGCGCGCCAGTCGCTTGAGGCGGGCGAACTGCTCGACCTGGAGGAAGTCGGCGTCGTCGCCGCCTGGTCCGGACTCCACCGCGCCGCCGTGCCGTCCGGCGCCGGAGGGCGCCTCGGCGTCGGTGTTGCCGAAGAAGTTGCCCGCGACCTGTTCGACGGTGACGCGGACGGTCGCGCCCGGCGGCGGGAAGAGCTGTCCGAGCTCGCCCTTGTCGATCTGCGGGCGGCCCCGGCGGCGCCGCCCGGCGATGATCCGCTCGGGCCGCAGCAGCACGCCGAGCAGTCCGCGGATCTCGTCGACGGCCTGGCCGGGGACCTTGCCGACGAGGTAGGCGAGGGTGCGCAGCAGGGTGCCGAGGACGAGCCGGAGCAGGACCCAGGGCAGCGTCGCGGTGCGGGTGTTGACCAGCAGGGTGTAGACGGCGCCGGCCTTGTCGACCTTGTGCGGGGAGGCGGTGGCGCGTCCTGCGCAGTCGACGGCGCGGCGTTCGCGGGAGGCGGCCTCGGCGTGCCGGACGACGGCGTCGGGGGCGATGAGGACGCGGTGGCCGGCGGAGTGGGCGCGCCAGCACAGGTCGACGTCGTCGCGCATCAGGGGCAGACGCCGGTCGAAGCCGCCGAGCTGTTCGAAGACGTCGCGGCGGATCAGCATGCCGGCGGTGGACACGGACAGCACGGACCGGACGTGGTCGTGCTGGCCCTGGTCCTGCTCGCGGCGGTCCAGGCCGGTCCAGCGGCGGCCGGAGTTGGCGATGGAGACGCCGACCTCGAGGAGCTGGCGCCTGTCGTACCAGCCGCGCAGCTTGGGGCCGACCACGGCGACGTCGTCGCGGCCGAGCTCGCGTTCGTTCTCCACGACGCGCAGCAGGTGGGAGAGCGCGTCGGGTTCGGGGGCGCAGTCGTCGTGCAGCAGCCACAGCCACTCGACGGGTTCGCCGTGGGGCAGCTCGGGCAGGTCGTAGGCGTCGTCGCGCCAGGTGCGCGTGACGGGGTCCCAGCCGCTGGGCCGCTTCAGATAGGGCAGGTCCTCGGGAGAGAGGTGGGGGGCCGTGCGGTGGGCCTCCTCGACGGCCTGGCCGAAGCCGGTGCGGCGGGCGAGGTGGAGGACGCGGTCGGGGCCGAGGGCGTCGGTGACCAGCCGCGCGGAGTCGTCGGCGCTGCCGGTGTCGGCGGCCATGACGTACTGGACGGGGCGCTCCTGGCCGAGCAGCCCGGCGAGCGCGTCGGGCAGCCAGCGGGCACCGTCGTGGGAGACGATCACCGCGGTCACGACATGGCGCGGGAACTCTGGTGTGGCGGCGCCGTTCTGCGCCGCCGTGTGGCTGTGCACGGACATCGAGGTACGGGCCCCGGTTCGCTGGACTGCGGTGGACGCGCCCGCGCCTCCTCTGGTGCTGAGGGGACGGCGGGGCGTCTCGGACGAGCGACCACACTATCGGCTGGGCATGGCAGCGGCCCGCCGCCTGTGGACAACCCACTTGCGACGGGCCGTTGGGTCCGCATTTCGTACGTTCGTTCAGATGGCGGCCTTCTTGAGGCGTCGGCGCTCACGCTCGGACAGACCGCCCCAGATGCCGAAGCGCTCGTCGTTGGCGAGGGCGTACTCGAGGCACTCGGAGCGGACCTCACAGGCGAGGCAGACCTTCTTGGCCTCGCGGGTGGAGCCGCCCTTCTCGGGAAAGAAGGACTCGGGGTCGGTCTGGGCGCACAGCGCGCGCTCCTGCCAGCCGAGTTCCTCGTCCGCGTCGTCGACCAGCAGTTGCTGCACCAGCTCGGTCATGTGCGCCCCTCGTCTGTCTTTCGCGTCCCCGTGATGTAGCCGTTACCGATTCCGGCTGAACGACACGAGTGAAATTACAAGTGTGCTGCTCCGGGCGAGTCAAGCCGAGATCTGCTATTGGGCCCCTTATTCACTCTGCGGAACCAAGGCCATGCGGAAAGTGTTCAAATCGCCATATACCTTGACACAGGGACAGGGATCCCGAGGGCCTCCGGCCCCGCACAGACCTGTACGGAGAAGGACGCCCGTGCGTTCGATCTCGTTCCGGCACGCGCGCCGAAGCGAACCGGATCACAACGGGATCACGGGATCGCAACGAGACCCGAGCGCCCGGTTGTGCGCCATGTGTCCCGGCCGGCGGTTGAACAAACCTTTCACCACACAGATGAACCGGATGAGGTGAAACATGTCCCACATGCCGGGCGTCGAGTTGACAGTCATGGTGTGAACCGCTGTCCTTGTGGGCATGCTCGCGAACTTGGCACTCACCCCGACCCGCGCCGCCGGGTCCCTCGGTGCTGCCCTCGTTCGCCGTAGCTGTTGCTGTTGTCCCGGTTGTTGAGCCCGAAGAGCGCTCCGGCCGCACCCTGAGTCCACCGCGACCCGGCTGCCTGTTCCCGCCGCCCGGACCCCGGGCTCCCCTGTCCCCCGCGACCCGGGCGGACGGTCCGCGACACCCAGCCATCCCCCACTTCCCCCGAGGAACACCCCACCCATGAACAGCGACAGCGACCTCCAGATCGCCGGCGACATCCTCGAAGTGCAGCACCTGCTCCAGCCGGCCCGCGAGCACCCTGCCACCGTCGCCGAGTTCGTCGGACTCGCCCGCTCCATCGCCGCCGACCGCTCCCAGTGGGAGCACCTCGTCGAGTACGACGCCACCAGCCGCTGGTACCACCGGCTGCGCACCGGCCCCGGCTACGAGGTGTGGCTGCTGTCCTGGGTGCCCGGCCAGGGCAGCGGACTGCACGACCACGGCCGCTCCTCCGGTGTGCTGACCGTCCTGGACGGCACCCTGACCGAGCGCAGCGGGCGCGCCACGCGCGCGCTGACGGCCGGCACCCAGCGGGTGTTCGCCCCGGGCTACGTCCACGAGGTCGTCAACGACGCCCTGGAGCCCGCGGTCAGCCTGCACATCTACCACCCGGGCCTGACCGAGATGCCGATGCACACGGCCCCCCACTGCGAGGCGCGCCCCGTGACCGCCTGACGCGTTGTCGGACCCGCCTGCGAGACTTGCCCCATGCGCATTGTGGTTCTGGCAGGCGGCATCGGCGGTGCCCGGTTCCTGCGCGGTCTGAAGCAGGCTGCACCGGACGCGGACATCACGGTCATCGGCAACACCGGGGACGACATCCACCTGTTCGGGCTGAAGGTCTGCCCGGACCTCGACACGGTGATGTACACCCTCGGCGGCGGCATCGACGAGGAACAGGGCTGGGGCCGTTCCGACGAGACCTTCCACCTCAAGGAGGAGCTCGGGGCGTACGGCGTGGGCCCCGAGTGGTTCGGACTGGGCGACCGGGACTTCGCCACGCACATCGTGCGGACCCAGATGCTGGGCGCCGGCTACCCCCTGAGCGCGGTCACCGAGGCGCTGTGCGACCGGTGGCGGCCCGGGGTCCGGCTGATCCCGATGACCGACGACCGCGTGGAGACCCATGTGGCCGTCACGCTGCCCGACAGCGGCTCCGGCGAGCGCAAGGCGATCCACTTCCAGGAGTACTGGGTCCGGCTGCGCGCGTCGGTGGCCGCCGAGGCGATCGTGCCGGTCGGCGCGGAACAGGCCAAGCCCGCGCCCGGCGTCCTGGAGGCCCTCGCGGCGGCGGACGTCATCCTCTTCCCGCCGTCCAACCCCGTCGTCTCGATCGGCACGATCCTCGCGGTGCCCGGCATCCGGGAGGCGATCGCCGAGGCGGGCGTACCCGTGGTCGGCCTCTCCCCCATCGTCGGGGACGCGCCCGTGCGCGGCATGGCCGACAAGGTGCTCGCGGCCGTCGGCGTGGAGTCCACGGCCGCCGCGGTCGCCGAGCACTACGGCTCGGGCCTGCTGGACGGCTGGCTCGTGGACACCGTGGACGCGGCCTCCGTGGAGCGTGTCGAGGCGGCCGGCATCCGCTGCAGGTCCGTACCGCTGATGATGACCGACGTCGACGCGACCGCGCGGATGGCCCGCGAGGCACTGGCGCTGGCCGAGGAGGTGCGGACCGTATGACCGGGGCGTCCGCGCGGGGCTACCGCGTCTGGGCCGTGCCCGGACTGCCCGAGGTCGTGCCCGGCGACGACCTCGCCAAGATGATCGCCGCCGCCGCGCCGGACCTGGCCGACGGGGACGTGCTGCTCGTCACGTCCAAGATCGTCTCCAAGGCGGAGGGGCGGATCGTCGAGGCGGCCGGCCGTGAGGCCGCGATCGACGCCGAGACCGTCCGGGTCGTGGCCCGCCGCGGACCGCTGCGGATCGTCGAGAACCGCCAGGGCCTGATCATGGCCGCCGCCGGGGTGGACGCCTCCAACACCGCCTCCGGCACGGTCCTGTTGCTCCCCGAGGACCCCGACGGATCCGCCCGCGCGATCCGTGAGGGCCTGCGCGAGATCCTCGGCGTCGACGTCGGGGTCGTCGTCACCGACACGTTCGGGCGACCCTGGCGCGCGGGGCTCACGGACGTGGCGATCGGCGCCGCCGGAGTGCACGTCCTGGACGACCTGCGCGGGGAAACCGACGCCCACGGCAACCCCCTCGCCGCGACCGTCGTGGCCACGGCCGACGAACTGGCCGCGGCCGGCGATCTGGTCAAGGGCAAGGCGACCGGCATGCCGGTGGCCGTCGTCCGCGGCCTGTCGCACGTGACCGGCGAGACCGCGACCGGCGCCCGGGCCCTCGTCAGGGACGCCCGGGACGACATGTTCCGGCTCGGCACCTCGGAGGCGATCCGTGAGGCGGTCGCCCAGCGCCGTACCGTCCGGGCGTTCACCGACGACCCGGTCGACCCCGGCTCGGTGAGACGGGCCGTCGCGGCGGCGGTCACCGCGCCCGCGCCCCACCACACCACCCCCTGGCGCTTCGTCCTCCTCGAGTCCGCCGGGTCCCGCACCCGCCTGCTCGACGCGATGCGCGACGCCTGGATCGCCGATCTGCGCCGGGACGGCAGGACCGAGGAGTCCATCGCCCGGCGCGTCCGCCGTGGCGACGTCCTGCGCAACGCGCCCTACCTCGTCGTCCCCTGCCTCGTGATGGACGGCTCCCACACCTACGGCGACGCCCGCCGCGACGGGGCCGAACGGGAGATGTTCGTGGTCGCCACGGGCGCCGGCGTGCAGAACTTCCTCGTCGCCCTGGCCGGCGAGCGGCTGGGCTCGGCCTGGGTGTCATCCACCATGTTCTGCCGTGACGTGGTGCGCGAGGTCCTCGAACTGCCGGAGGACTGGGACCCCATGGGCGCGGTCGCCGTCGGCCACCCCGCCGAGGCGCCCCGCCCGCGCGCGGACCGGGACGCGGGGGCGTTCATCGAGGTGCGCTGACATGTGGCGCACCTCGATGCCCGAGTGGCCCCCGCCGCCGTGCCGGGGCTCGTACGCTCGAAGAACCTGACCGGCTTCCCAGGGACCACTCGTGGCTGGACGCTTCGCTCCACGCCCCACGCGTACGACGGTGCGCGGGGGCCATGTCGCCGTACCCGGCGGTGTGCCGAGGCCGGCGGCGGGACCCGGACGGGTGCGGACGTACGTCCCCGCCGGCCCCGTCGATCTCGGGCTGGTCCTCGGACCGCTGCGCCGGGGTCCTGCCGACCCGACGTTCCGCGCCCTGCCCGACGGCTCGGTCTGGCGCGCCAGCCGCACGCCCGCCGGGCCGGGGACGCTGCGGGTCTCCGCGTGCGGCGGCGGTGAGGTGCGGGGCGAGGCGTGGGGGCCGGGGGCGGACTGGCTCCTCGGCGGGCTCCCCGAACTGCTCGGCTCAGCCGACGACCCGGACGCCTTCGCTCCACGCCACCGGCTGCTGGCCGTGGCGCGGCACCGGCGGCCCGGGCTGCGGCTGACCCGGACCGGGCTGGTGCTGGAGTCGCTGATCCCGTCGGTCCTCGAGCAGAAGGTCACGGTCGACGAGGCGTACCGGGCGTGGCGGCTGCTGGTGCGGAAGTTCGGGGAGCCGGCGCCGGGGCCCGCGGCGGGTGGGCGGCTGTGGGTGATGCCCGCGGCCCGGACGTGGGCGCTGATTCCCTCCTGGGAGTGGCATCGCGCCGGTGTCGACGACAAACGCGCGTCGACGATCCTGCGGGCGGTTCGCGTGGCCTCGCGGCTGGAAGAGGCCGTGTCGATGACGCCCGAGGCGGCGCGGGCCCGGCTGGAGGTCGTGCCCGGGATCGGGCCCTGGACCTCCGCGGAGACCGTGCAGCGCAGTCATGGGGCGCCCGATGCCGTGACCGTGGGGGATCTTCATCTGCCCGGGATCGTGGGGTGGGCCCTGGCGGGGGATCGTTACGCCGACGACGACGCGATGTTGCGGCTGCTCGAGCCGTATGCCGGGCAGCGGCATCGGGCCGCCCGGCTGATTCTTCTCAGCGGGCGTACTCCTGCGCGGCGGGCGCCTCGTATGCCACGCGGTGACATCGGGCGGCTCTGACGGTCCGTGTCCGCGGGGCGCTGCGCGACTCGGCGTCAGGAAAGTAACCGTGGGCGGAGGCTGGGGCAGGGGCGTTTCGCAGCTCGGCGTCAGCGACGTACCGCCCGGCGGTTGCTGAGGTGGGGGCGGTGCGCAACTCGGCGCGACGAGGTGCCGCCACGCCCACCCGTGCCGCCCCTGGCGGCACGCATGCCCGCGGCGACGGGCGACGGGAAGCCGCGTACGGCGGGGAGGGGACGGGGCGGGGGGTGTCCGCCCGCAGCGGCCGCCGTCAGACACCAGAACCCCCGTGAGTAACTGGTTCGGCGGACCGAGGACGGACACCCCCGCCCCGGCCCCGCACCACCCACACACCCACCCACGTAACGCGCTACTGATCCGACGAGAAGCGGAGCGACGCCGCTGGGATTCGGGCGTCGCACCACACCCGCGCCCCCTCGCGCAGTTCGTTGTCGGCGCCGATCACCGCCCCGTCGCCGATCACCGTGCCGGAGAGGACGGACCGCGTGCCCACGCGGGCGCGGTTGCCGATGAGGGAGTCCGTGATGACCGCGCCGGGCTCGATGACCGCCCCGGGCAGGATCGTCGAGCCGAACACCCGCGCCCCCTCCGCGACCAACGCCCCCTCGCCCACCACCGTCCCCCCGGCCAGCTTCGCGTCGGGCGCCACCGTCGCCGTGGGCAGGACCAGCCGGTCACCGCACCGCCCGGGCACGGCCGGAGACGGCGCCCGCCCCAGGACCAGGTCGGCGGACCCGCGGACGAACGCGGCCGGGGTCCCCAGATCCAGCCAGTAAGTACTGTCGACCATGCCCTGGAGATGCGCCCCGGCCGCCAGCAGATCCGGGAACGTCTCCCGCTCCACCGACACCGGCCGCCCCGAGGGGATCGAGTCGATGACGGAGCGACGGAAGACGTACGCCCCCGCGTTGATCTGGTCGGTGACGATCTCCTCGGGCGTCTGCGGCTTCTCCAGGAAGGCGAGGACCCGCCCGGCCTCGTCGGTGGGGACGAGCCCGTACGCGCGGGGGTCGGTCACCTGCGTCAGGTGCAGGGAGACGTCCGCGCCGGAGCGGGCGTGGGTGGAGACCAGCGCCCGGATGTCGAGCCCGGTCAGGATGTCGCCGTTGAAGACGAGCACCGGATCGTCGGGCCCGGAGTGCAGCCGGGAGGCCACGTTCCGGATGGCTCCGCCCGTCCCGAGGGGTTCGTCCTCGGTGACGTACTCGATGTGCAGGCCGAGCGCCGAGCCGTCGCCGAAGTACGGCTGGAAGACGTCCGACAGATAGGACGTCGCGAGCACGATGTGTTCGACCCCTGCCGCCCTCGCCCGCGCCAACTGGTGCGTGAGGAACGGCACCCCCGCCGCCCTGACCATCGGCTTCGGTGTGTACACCGTGAGCGGACGCAGTCGCGTGCCCTTGCCGCCGACCAGGAGGATCGCTTCTGTCACGTGTCGTCTCCGCTTCCTGCCGGGACCGGCCGAACTCTCGTTCGGCCGGCCAGTGTGTGCAGCCCGTCGTCTGGCGCTCTCGACTGCCGGCGGTGTCGCGTCCCTTCCCCCCGACGGCGGTGACGAAGCCCCCGAACGTGCCCCCGAACGTGCTCCCGGCTGACGGCTCACTCCCCGCCCGGGCGGTCAGCGGCCCTGGAGGCGGGCCGCGTCCGTCCGGGCGGTGCCGAGCCTGCCGTACAGCAGCCCGCCGGGGCACTGTGTGGCGAAGCCGTCCCGATGACCGGAGATCACGTTCAGTCGCACGTTCTTGCCTTTTTTGTAGAGATTCCCACCGCCCGACTTGAGGGAGGTCTTGGCGCGCGGGTCCATCCCGTAGATGCCGAGCTTCCAGGCCGTCAGTTTCGCGATGGCGGTCACCGCGGAGGCCGACGGCTTGGAGGTGTTGAACGTGCCGAGCACGGCGATCCCCATGCTGTTGGTGTTGAAACCGAGAGTGTGGGCGCCGAGGACGGCCTTCGCCACCCCACCGGCACGGCCCTCGTAGATGTTTCCGCACTTGTCGACGAGGAAGTTGTAGCCGATGTCCCGCCATCCCATGCTCTTGACGTGGTAGCGGTAGATACTGCGGATGACGGACGGCACCTGGGAGCACAGGTACTTGTTCCCGGACGCCGTGTGGTGCACGAAGGCCGCCTTGACCGACTTGGTGTAGACGAACTTCTTCTCGCGCAGTGACTCGTCCGCGCCCCAGCCGCGCCGGGTGACGATACGCGGCCGCGGCCCGATCTTGGGCTGGGCCTGCGCCCGCCCCTCGCGCAGCAGGGCGAGTTCGCGCAGTGTCGCGGCACGGCCGAGCGCGGGCAGTTCCATGGCACCGAGCGGCGCGAGGGCGGAGTTGGCTGCGGAGGCGGCGACGGTGCCGGCCCCGAGCGAGCCGGTACGCGGCGAGTCCGCGGAGACGGCGCCGGCGGGGGCGGCCCCCGTGCCGGGGACGGAACCCGGGGCGGGGCGGGCGCCCAGCGCGGGCCGGGCGGCCGGCACGTCCGCGGCCCGTCCCGGATCGACGAGTTCGAGTCGCAGACCCGACGGCAGCACGGCCTCCGCGGTGGCGGTGCGGGCACCGCGGCCTGTCTCCTCGACGCGTGACTCGGCGACGGCCCGGACCCGGACCTCCACGCCGTCGGAATCGCCCACCCACAGCGGGGCGGTGGCGCCGCGGACCCGGCCGGCGGCGCGCTCGGCGGTGTCGGGGTCGGCGGCGTGTTCGTGGTTGTGGGTCTCGACGTCCTGCCAGCCGGACCACTTCCCCGTGGTGGAGCCGCGGGTGCGGACCTGGACGCGGCCGTGCAGTTCGGCGTCCGGGTCGTCCCATACGACGCCGACGAGGGAGAAGTGGCGTACGTCGCGGCGGGTCAGGCCCTGTACGGCGGTGGAGCCGAGGGCACGGTCGACGGTGAGCGGGACCAGGGGCAGGGACTGGGTCTGTCCGGGAACCGCGGCGGAGGCGTCGGCGGCCTGCTCCGCGGCCGGCGCGGGGCGGGCCGACGCCGTGGCGGCGGGCAGGGTCAGCGGCAGGGCCAGAGCGGCCGCACAGGTGACGCCGATCGAAGAGGCTAGGAATCCACGCATGCCCCTGATCCTGGACATAGCCGTACAAATCTGTCCATCGATGACTTGACGGACCGTCGGCCGCCACTGGGCCGAACCGGTGGCACGCGCTGGGCCGAACCGGTGGCATGGCGCTCCGGCGCGGGCGCGTCGGCACGCGTACGCTTGCGCGGGTGAATGCGACCGACCGCACCCCTGCCGACCTGCTGCGTTCCGCGCTCGCCGAGGACCCCGCGCGACCGCTGGTGACCTTCTACGACGACGCGACCGGCGAACGCGTCGAACTGTCCGTGGCCACGTTCGCCAATTGGGTGGCCAAGACCTCGAACCTTCTCCAGGACGGGATGTCCGCGCAGCCGGGCGAGAGGGTGGCGCTCCTGCTGCCCGCGCACTGGCAGACGGCGGTGTGGCTGCTGGCCTGTTCCTCGGTGGGTGTGGTCGCGGACGTCGGCGGGGATCCGGCGCGGGCGGACCACGTCGTGGCGGGTCCGGACCGTTTCGACGAGGGCCTCGCCTGCTCCGGGGAGCGCTACGCGCTGTCGCTGGCACCGCTGGGCCGGCGTTTCACCGGCGGACCTCCGGCGGGCTACGAGGACTACGCCGTCGAGGTGCCGACCTTCGGCGACCGCTTCGCCGCGTACGCACCCGTGGACCCCGAGGAGCCCGCGCTGGTCGTGGCCGGGGCGGAACTGACCGGCGCCGAGGTCGTGGAGCGGGCCCGCGCCGAGGCGGCACCGCTCGGCCTGACCGGCCCCGGCTCCCGGCTCCTGTCGGCGCTGCCGTACGACACGTGGGAGGGGCTGAGCGCGGGGCTGTACGGGCCGCTGGCCTCCGGCGGCTCGGTCGTGCTGTGCCGGCATCTGGACCAGGCCTCGGAGGACACGCTGACCAAGCGCATCGAGAGCGAGCGGGTCACGGCGACGGCACGGTAGGAGAACCGGGCCCGGCCGGCCCCACACCCGGCCCCGCACCCGCACCCGGCGAACCCAGCCCGGCCAGGCCAGCGCCCGCCTCCACCCCGCCGCGCGAACCCGCAGGTCAGCCCCGCCCCCGTCCCCCGTTCGGCCCACCCCCACCCCCCACCCCACCGCCATCCACGGCATCGTCGTAAGCGCAGGACGAGACGCCCGGACGCCGTGAGGGGGACTCAGACGTGAGCGAGAGCACGGGTCGGGTTTCCGGGAGGCAGGGGGCGGTCGGGGCCGGGGCGGCGGCGTCGGGGCGGGGGCTCGCGCGTCGGCGGCGCAGGCACTGGGTGCGGGGCACCACGATCGGCGTGACGGTCGTCCTCGTGGGGGCCGCGGTCGCGGGAGCGGTCGTGTACGCGAAGCTCGACGGGAACATCACGCCCGACGAGGCCGCCGCGGCCGAGCTCGCGCGCTACGAGAAGGAGCGCCCCACCGCGCTGGTCGAGGGCGCGCAGAACCTGCTGCTGATCGGGTCGGACTCGCGTTCCGGCAGCGGGAACCGCAGATACGGGCGGGACTCGGGCACCGAGCGCTCGGACACCACGATCCTGCTGCATCTGTCGGCGGACCGGCGCAGCGCGACCGCGGTGTCGCTGCCG
The DNA here is from genome assembly GCF_042873115.1 of Streptomyces sp. NPDC005017. Taxonomy (NCBI): domain Bacteria; kingdom Bacillati; phylum Actinomycetota; class Actinomycetes; order Kitasatosporales; family Streptomycetaceae; genus Streptomyces; species Streptomyces sp. NPDC005017. Next base: position 27,948 of record NZ_JBIALD010000015.1, read on the forward strand.
AGGGACCTGATGGTGGACGTGCCGAGCTGCCGCAAACCGGACGGCACCCGCACCGAGCCGATGTTCGCGATGTTCAACTACGCCTTCGAGACGGGCGGCTCGGCCTGCACGATCCGCACGGTCGAGAAGCTGACCGGGATCCGGATCGACCACCACGTCGTGGTGGACTTCAGCGGCTTCAAGAAGATGGTCGACGCCGTCGACGGCGTCGAGATCTGCCTGGCGGAGCCCATCCGGGACAAGGCGGCCAAGCTGCGGCTGCCCGCCGGGCGCGTGCGGCTGAACGGAGAGCAGGCCCTCGGCTACGTCCGGGCCCGCAAGTCCCTCGGCAACGGCAGCGACACCGACCGCATGGACCGCCAGCAGCGCTTCCTCGGCGCGCTCGTCAACAAGGTGCGCAGCAACGACGTACTGCTGAATCCGGTCAAGCTCTATCCGGTGCTCGACGCGGCCACGTCCTCGTTGACGACGGACCCCTCGCTGGCGAGTCTGCGCGGTTTGTACGAACTCGTACGCCGTGTGCGCCACATCCCCATGGAACGCGTGCAGTTCCTGACCGTCCCGCGGGAGTCGTACGTCTACAACGCCAATCGCGACCAGCTCGTGGAGCCGGCCGCGGAGAAACTCTTCGCCCGGCTGCGTACGGACGCGCCGATCAACGTCTCCGGGGAAGTTCCGGGGGATTCCGCGGCAAAGGAAGATTCGGATTCGCAGTCGTACGATCACCCTGAGTACAAGGAAGACAGCAGTTCGCCCGCCCCCACGTTCCGCGGAAACACCGCCGCCGAGGACGGCTGCAAGTAAAGCCATACCCAAGTAGTCCGGCCCGGACGAACGCGCGTTCAAAGAATTGGGGTGGATTGCCCGGTTGTATGGGCGTGGAATTTGTCACCGCCGTGGCTCCACGCTGAACTGGGCGGATAGTGTGAGCGCTCCGGTGCCCCCGGCCCTGCGACCCGACCGGTCGTGGTCCGGGGTCGCGCACTGTTTGTACGAGAGCCGAGCGTCTTTGAGGGGGAAGACGCCGCGTGGCCCCGACGGAGGATTCGGACAACCGTGGACGCGCAAGGCCGTGGGCGGGCGGACAACATCGATCCCGCAGACCAGTGGGTGCTCAATCCGAACACCGGCGAATACGAACTGCGACTGGCCAATTCCGCAGCGCAGTCGGGAGTGCCCGGACCGCGGGCGGCCGCGCGCCGTGCCGCACAGGGCACCGCCCCTTCCAGGACGGCCGCGCCGGGCGGCCGCACCGCGCCCGGGACCCCGGGGCGCGAGGGTGCGCCGGGCCGTGAGGTCCCGCCGCCGCGCAGGCGCCGTACGACGCCCGAGGAGCCGCCGGGGCGGCGCGGGCGGCGGCCGGCCAAGAAGCCCAGGGGCAAGAAGATCCTGATGTGGACCGGCGGCTCCATGGCGCTGGTCCTGGTCGCCGTCGGCACCGCGGGGTACCTCTACCTCAAGCACCTCGAGGGCAACGTCAACACGCAGGACGTCGGTGACGCGGCCGCGAGCGACTTCAGCAAGGACGAGGCCTTCAACATCCTGCTGATCGGTACGGACAAGCGCACCGGCGAGGGCAACGAGGGCTACGGCGACAAGGACAACTCGACGGGCCACGCCGACACCACGCTGCTGCTGCACGTGGCCAAGGACCGGACGAACGCGACGGTGCTGAGCATCCCGCGCGACATGAAGGTGGACATCCCGGACTGCGAGACGAAGCAGGAGGACGGCTCCTTCGAGACGATCCCGGGCATCCACGACCGCTTCGGCTACAGCCTGGGTGTCGGCGGGCGGGACGCGGGCTGCACCATGCGTACGGTCGAGCAGCTGACGGGCGTCAAGCCGGACCACTTCATGATGGCCGACTTCAACGCCATCAAGACCCTGACCACGGCCGTGGACGGCGTCGACGTGTGCGTCGAGAAGGCCGTCGACGACCCCAAGTCGCGTCTGAAGCTCCCCGCCGGTCCCTCGACCATCGAGGGCGAGCAGGCGCTGGCGTTCGTCCGCACCCGGCACGCCTGGGGCAACGAGGGCGACCTGGACCGCATCAAGGTGCAGCAGCAGTTCCTGGCGTCCCTGATGCGCAAGATGTCCTCCGGCGACACGCTGACCAGCCCGACGAAGCTGGTGAAGCTGGCGGAGGCGGCCACCGAGGCACTGACCGTCGACAAGGCCATCGGCGACGTCGGCACTCTCAAGGACATCGCCCTCGAGATGAAGAAGGTGCCGATGAAGAACCTCTCCTTCACGACGGTCCCGGTGGTCGACAACCCCGACGAGACGGTGAAGGTGACGGTCGTCCTCAACGAGACCCTGGCGCCACCGATCTTCGACGCGATCAAGAACGACGTCTCCCTGACCGAGGTCAAGCAGAAGAAGAAGCAGGAGAGCGCGGCCCTCGCTGCCCGGCTGAAGGGCACCAGGGCGCCCGCCTCCGAGGTGCGGGTGCAGGTGCTCAACGGCGGTGCGGCCTCCGGCGCCGCGCAGAAGACGCTCAACTGGCTCCAGTTGGAGGAGAGCGTCACCAAGTCGGAGAACGGGGGCAACGCGCCCGCCGACCTGGCGAGGACCACGCTGGAGTACGCCCCCGACCAGGCCGACCAGGCCCGCGCGCTCGCCGCGATCATGGGGCTGTCCGGCGCGGCGATGAAGCCGGGCGAGAGCGTGACCAACTCCCAGGGCCTGCCGACGATGACCCTGACCCTGGGCAAGGACTTCAAGGGGGCGGGGATCCCGCTGACCGGTCAGGCGAAGATCGACGTGAAAGACAAGACCACGGCGGACAAGGTTCAGTGCGCCAGCTGAGACGGCCCCGGCCGAGAAGTTGAGCGCCGCAGGCGACCAGACGGGCCTGTCACGCGTCTTACCCGACGCATGACAGGCCCGTTCGATGGCCGCGAGGGTGGGGAGGACGGGAAATGACGCAGAGCAGTGTGCAAGGGGAGGGGACCCTGCAACGGGTCCGGCACGCTGACGAGGACGGTGCGCACGCCGGCCGGACCACGGCCGGAACCGCACAGGGGAACCCGCCGGGCACGGACGAGGAGCCCGGCCCACAGGCCGAGGCCCTGCACGCCGGGCGTCGCGCCCGGCGCGCCCCGCGGCTCGGGGGCCGTGTCCTGCGCTGGACGGCGGGCGCCGTGGCCCTGCTCGTCGTGGGCACGGCCGGCGCCGGGTACCTGTACTACCGGCACCTGAACGACAACATCAAAGAGGACCACCTCAACCTCGGTGACAGCGACGTCGCCGCGCCCACACCGAACGCCGCCGGGCAGACACCGCTGAACATCCTGCTCATAGGCTCCGACGCGCGCGACACCGAGGAGAACCAGAAACTCGGCGGCGCCAGGGAGACGTTCGGCAGCCCGCCGCGCGCGGACGTGCAGATGCTGCTGCACCTGTCCGCCGACCGCTCGAACATGTCGGTCATCAGCATGCCGCGCGACACGCTCGTGCAGATACCCAGGTGCACCGACCCCGACGACGGCCAGGTCTACGAGGCGAGCAACGGCCGCGACATGACCAACCTGAGCCTCAGCAACGGCGGTCCGGGCTGCACGGTGGCCACCTGGCAGGAGCTCACCGGCATCCATATCGACCACTTCGTCATGGTCGACTTCGCCGGTGTGGTGTCGATGGCCGACGCGATAGGCGGCGTCCCGGTGTGCGTGGACGCCAACATCCGCTCCCGGGACAGCCAGGGCCACGGCTCCGGCCTGGAGTTGGAGGAGGGCACCCACCCGGTCAAGGGCGAGCAGGCCCTCCAGTGGCTGCGCACCCGCTACGGCTTCGGCGACGGCAGCGACCTCGAGCGCGCCAAGGCCCAGCACATGTACATGAACTCCCTGGTCCGCGAGCTGCGCACGAACGCGACCCTGGGCAGCCCCAACAAGCTGCGCAGGCTCGCCGAGGAAGCCACCCGGGCGCTCACCGTCGACCCCGGCCTCAACAGCGTCAAGAAGCTCTACGACCTCAGCAACGAACTGCGGGCGGTGGCGCCGGATCGGGTCACCATGACGACGATGCCCAACCGCTATGTGGGCGCGCGCGTGGAGCCGACCGAGGACGCCGAGCAGCTGTTCCGGCTGGTGCGCGAGGACATCGCGCTGGACGGCAAGGGCCGGAAGAAGAAAAAGGCGACGGAGCCGGTCTCCGGCGACCCGGCAGCGCCGGACGCCGAGATCGCCGTCCAGGTCCAGAACGGCACGCGCACCGATGTGCTGGGCCCGGCCAACAGGCGGGCCACGGAGGTGGCGGGACTGCTCACCGAGGCGGGCTTCACCGGCGCGGTGCCCGATCCGCAGACGCCCCCGGCCGAGAAGGTCACGGTGGTGCGGTTCCCGAGCGCCGACCTGGAGGGCGACGCCCAGGCGGTGGCGCGCGCCCTGAAGATCCCGCTGAGCTCGGTGCGGCGCTCGACGGACGTCAGTGGGGTCACCCTGGTCGTGGGCGCCGACTGGCGCGAGGGCACCGTGTACAAGGCGCCGGCCCGCAGCGACAAGCTGCCCGACACCGCCGAGGCCCTCAACGGCGCGGACGACGGGGCCTGTATGCACGTGAACCCGGCGTTCAGCTGGTGACGAGGGCCGGCGCGGGCGACCAGGGCCCATCAAAAGGGCCCTGGGCCGTGCAGTCCCGGGACGGCCGGTCCGGGGGAGATTCCGCGGGAGACGACGAGCGAACCGGGTCCGTCCGAGGGCCGGTTCGCTCGTTCGCGTTCAGCGCTCGGCGAGCACCGCCGGCCGCCGCGAGGCGATTACCTTGCGGGCCAGTGCCTTCGGGCTGGTCAGGAATCCCCAGCCCCAGGACATGTGCATGGTGGCGAGGGCGAGCGGGATCCGGAGGCGGGCCCTGAGCGGCAGGCCGCCGCCCGCGGGGAGCGAGCCCGCGGTGATCGCGGCGAGGTAGCCGCCCGGGATCACCAGGCCCCAGGGAGTGAGGGCCACGCCCACGACCAGGCCCGCCGCGATGGCGCAGACCGCCGTCGGCGGGGCGAGGTAGCGCAGGTTGATGGAGCCCGAGTGGTAGCGGGCGACGACATGGCGCCAGCGGCCGTAGTCCTTGTACTGCCTGGCCAGCGCCTTCACGCTCGGGCGCGGCCGGTAGGACACCCGCAGCTCCGGCGAGAACCAGATCAGGCCGCCCGCCTCACGGATGCGGAAGTTCAGCTCCCAGTCCTGGGCGCGGATGAACTCCTCGTTGTAGCCGCCCTGCTGCTCCAGGGCCTCGCGGCGGAAGACGCCGAGGTAGACCGTCTCGGCGGGCCCGGCCTGGCCGCCGGTGTGGAAGGCGGCGTTGCCGACGCCGATCTTCGAGGTCATCGCGGCCGCGACCGCGTGCTCCCAGTCGTTCTCGCCCTCGGCGTGCATGATCCCGCCGACGTTCTGCGCGCCGGTCTCCTCCAGGAGCCGTACGGCGGTCGCGATGTAGTCCGGCGAGAGCATGCCGTGCCCGTCGACGCGGACGACGACCGGGTGCCGGGAGGCCTTGATCGCGGCGTTCAGGGCGGCGGGCGTGCGTCCGGTGGGGTTGGGCACGGTGTGCACGCGCGGGTCCTCGCGCACCAGTTCGGCCGCGATCTCGTCCGTACGGTCCGTGGACGGACCGAGGGCGATCACGACCTCCATCTCACCGGCGTACTCCTGCGCGAGGATCGCCTGGACGGAGCCGCGCAGATGCCGTTCCTCGTTGAGGACCGGCATGATCACGGAAACGGCGGGGAGCTGCACGTCGGGCTTGGCGTTCATCGGTGCTCACGTTACCGCGAACGGGGGACACCGGGTGCCCCGGCCGTGGCGCTGCGCCGGAGTGGAGATCGTATCGGCCTACGGTGCTCACGGCTCCCGCGTACGGCCTCGCCCGGAGGTGTTCCCTTGCCCACGCCGCCCAGGTCCCCCGGCCGGCCCCAGCCCCGACCGCGGCTGTCCCGCCGCGTCCCACGGCCCGCGCCGCGGGCCAGACGGCCCCGCTGGGCCATGCGGATGGTGACCAGCCTGTCGGTGGTGGTGCTGGCCTCCGCCGGCATCGGGCACGCGCTCGTCACCAGCCTCGACGCGGACATCGCGCGTGTGGACCCGTTCAAGGACATGAAGAACCGGCCGCAGGCCGGGCACGGCATGAACGTGCTGCTGGTCGGCACCGACGGCCGCGACCGGATCTCGAAGGCCGAGCGCCGCAAGTACCGCCTGGGCGGCGCGCCCTGCCACTGCACCGACACGGTCATGATCCTGCACATCTCCGAGGACCGGGAGCGGGCGAGCGTGGTCTCCCTCCCCCGCGACTCCTACGCCGAGCTGCCCGCGCACGTCGACCGGACCACGGGTGAGCGGCATCACGCGCACCCCGTCAAGCTGAACGCCGCCTACGCCGAGGGCGGGCCCCAGCTGACCGTGCGGACGGTCGAGCACATGACGCGTGTGAAGATCGACCACTATCTGGAGGTCGACTTCACCAGCTTCATGAAGACCGTCGACGTCCTCGGCGGCGTCCGCATCTGCACCAGCGACCCGCTGAAGGACTCCTACACCGGCCTGGACCTGCCCGCGGGCCCGCACGACCTCAAGGGCGGCCAGGCCCTCCAGTACGTCCGCGCCCGCCATGTCGACGGTGCCTCCGACCTCGGCCGGATGCAGCGCCAGCAGCGGTTCCTCGCGGCGCTGGTGGAACGCGCGACCTCCTCGGGCGTCCTGCTGAACCCGCTGAAGTTCCGGGACGTGACCCGGGCCGTGCTCGGCTCGGTCCGCGCGGACAAGGGGTTCGGCACCGACGAACTCCTGGACCTGGGGCGGGCGATGCGCGGCTTCTCCCCCTCGTCCTCGGAGTTCGCCACGGTCCCCATCGGGAAGATGGGCCATGTGGTCAAGGGCATCGGCTCCACCCTGAAATGGGACCCGGTGAAGTCGGCCAGGCTGTTCCGGGCGCTGCGCGAGGACCGGCCGCTCGCGGCCCACCGCCCGCGCGACACCGCGGTCCGGGTCCCCGTTGCCCCGCAGCAGATCCGGGTCCAGGTGGAGAACGGCACCCGCACCGCCGGCCTGGGCCGCCGCGTCGACGCCGCCCTCGCCGCGACCGGCTTCCGCACGACCCGGCAGCCCACCAACGCGGCCCGGCCGACGAACCGCCGTACCGTCGTCGCCCACGACCCCCGCTGGGACCGCTCGGCCAAGTCCCTCGCCGCGGCCCTGCCCGGCAGCGAGCTGCGCGCGGTGAAGGGGCAGGGGGCGACGCTGAAGGTGGTGGTCGGCGCGGACTTCGAGAAGGTGCGCAAGGTCCGCGCGGAGAACGTCCGGCAGGGCGAGTTCGGGGTGGTGCGGGGCGACGAGGTGGGGTGCCCCTAGGTCCTGTCGTCAGACTCCCGTCGTCGCCCGGAGGGCGGCCCCGCGGCGTCAGGTGCGTGCTCTGGGGGTCCCCCCCTCCGGGGGAGTGCCGGGTGCAAGCCCTCGTACCGGACGCACTCGGGCTGGTGCCCGGTGCGGCGAGTGGGGGCGCCTCCCACGAAGTGGGGGAGCGTGCACGGCGTCGCGGGGCGGGCGGGAGTTCGACGACAGGGCCTAGGGAGTCGCGTGCGGCCCGGGTCAGTCCTCGTAGCCCTCGGCCGCGCGCTTCTCGCGCAGTTCCCTGATCGCGCGCCGACGGGAGAGCCGGTGGGTGCGGCGGATCTGGGCCTCCTGGTAGCGGCGCTTGTCGCGCTCGGTCTCGGGGAGCACCTGCGGTACCGAGCGCGGCTTGCCGTCGGCGTCGACCGCGGCGAAGACCAGATAGGCGGAGCCGACCTGGGTGGCGGGCGTGGACTCGTTCCAACGCTCGGCGAGGACGCGCACGCCGACCTCCATGGAGGTCCGCCCCGTCCAGTTGACCTGGGCCTTCACATGCACGAGGTCACCGACGCGGACCGGCTCCAGGAAGACCATCTCGTCCATGGACGCCGTGACGGCGGGTCCGCCGCTGTGCCGTCCGGCCACCGCACCCGCCGCGTCGTCGACCAGCTTCATGATCACGCCGCCGTGCACCGTGCCCAGCAGGTTCGTGTCGTTGTGGGTCATGATGTGGCTGAGCGTCGTACGGGAGGCCGAGGTCGGCTTGCCGGGAATGTCCGTATCGCCCATGTCGGCGTTGCTGGGCTGGTCTGTCATGGCCTCCACCTTATGCCGAACCGGCAGGTGGGGGCTTTGTGTCAGATTGGCAACAGCACTGCCCCTGTTTTCCGCTCACCCTTGTAAAGCACACGCCTTCGACCGGCACACTGGGGCGCATGAACGATTGGCCCGAGGGATGGTCCGACGACAACCGCGGCAGACGCGGCCCCGCCTACGGTCGCGGCAGCGCCGGTGCGCAGCCCGAGGGCGCCCGTGTGATGCGACAGGTCCGGCGCGGCCCCGGCGGGGGCGGCCACCAGGCACCGCCGCAGCACGGAGGGGTTCCGCAGCAGCCGTCGTACGTGGACGGCGGTGACGGCTACGGTTACGACAGCGGCTACAACACCGGCCAGGTGTACGGCGGCGGTCCCGGCGGAGGCGGGGACGGCTACTCCGACGGCGGCCGGCCGCGGCCCGACTGGCGGCGCCGGATCAAGTGGACCGCGATCACCGTCACCACGGTGTTGTTCGTCACGGCGGTCGGCACCTACTTCTGGGCCGACTCCAAGCTCAACCGCGAGGTCGACCTGTCCAAGGTCATCGAGCGGCCGGAGGCGGGCGAGGGCACGAACTACCTCATCGTCGGCTCCGACAGCCGCGCGGGCATGACCGCCGAGCAGAAGAAGAAGCTGCACACCGGGTCCTCCGAGGGCAAGCGCACGGACTCGATGATGATCCTGCACACCGGCGACGGCGCCCCGACGCTGATCTCCCTGCCGCGTGACTCGGACGTGGAGATCCCCAGCTTCAAGGGCTCGGAGTCCGGCAAGACCTACCCGGGCACCGGCCGGCACGTGAAGCTGAACGCCGCGTACGCCGAGGACGGGCCCGAACTGCTGGTGCGCACGGTTGAGTTCAACACCGGCCTGCACATCGACCACTACGTCGAGATCGGCTTCGCCGGCTTCGCGAACATCGTGGACGCGGTCGGCGGCGTCGAGATCGACATCCCGAAGGCCTTCAAGGACAAGAACTCCGGCGCGGACTTCGAGGCGGGCAGGCAGACGCTGAACGGCGAGGAGTCACTCGCCTTCGTCCGCACCCGCTACGCGTTCGCCCGCTCCGACCTGGACCGCACCAAGAACCAGCAGAAGTTCCTGTCCGCCCTGGCGAGCCAGGTCGCGACGCCGAGCACCGTCCTCAACCCCTTCAAGCTCTACCCGACCATGGGCGCGGGCCTGGACTCCCTCATCGTCGACGAGGACATGGGGCTGTTCGACCTGGCCGACATGTTCTGGGCGATGAAGGGCGTCAGCGGCGGCGACGGCAAGTCCATGAACATTCCGCTGGCGGGCTCCACGGGCGGCAACCTGCTGTGGGACAAGGACAAGGTCAAGACGCTGGTGAGCCAGCTGAAGAACGACGAGACGGTCACGGTGTCGGGCGACTGACCCGGAAGACGCCCTGACGGACCGGTGACCGGTCCGGCAGAGGACCCGCCCTACGCCGTCGCCCGCGCGAGCAGCGCCCCGTGTTCCAGGGACAGTTCGCCGCGGGCGTCGGTGTATCCGGCCGCGGCGATCCGGCCGTACTCCGCGCGGACGCGGGCGACGGTCGCGGTGTCCTGGGCGGTGACGATCAGGCCGATCGTGGCGAGGCCCGAGGTCGCGGCGGCCCACCACTCCTCGACGCCCGCGCGGTGCTCGAAGCGGGTCTCGGCGCAGGCGGCGCCGGTGAAGCCCGCCTCCGCGAGCAGGGCGGCGACACCGTCCGGGGTGCGCGTGAAGTCCTCCGCGGCCTCCAGACGCGGCAGACCGGGCGGCGGCACCACACCGGCGGCCTCCAGCGCGCGGCCGTACAGCTCCATGCCCGCCTGCCGCCCGGTGCTCCACAGAGTGAGGGCGAGGCGCCCGCCGGGCCTGAGCACGCGGCGCAGTTCGGCGAGGGCGGTGCGCGGGCGGCCTACGTGGTTGAGCACGAAGTTGCCGACGACCGCGTCGAACTCGCCGTCCGCGAAGGGCAGTTCGGGCAGCGCGGCGACCTCGGCGGGGATGCCCCGGGCGCGGGCCGCCGCCGCCATCGCGGGCTCGGCGTCCACCGCCCTTACCCGGGCGCCGCGTTGCCGGGCGGCCAGGGCCGCCGTGCCCGTACCGGTGCCGACGTCCAGGACGTACGTCCCAGCGCCGACGCCCGCCGCGTCCAGCAGCTCCGGCACCGGGTGCGCGCACAGCCGGGCGAAGGTCGAGCCGTAGGCCTCGGCGCGCCCGGCCCACATCCGCCGCTCCGCGGTGTCGAACGCCGTGGCCGTCGGGGGGCCGGCCGGGCTCACGGCTTGCGCCCCACGCCCGCGAAGTGGGTGACCTGGACCGGCTCGGCGCCCGGCTCGGGCCGCCAGCGGGAGCAGCTGACGATGCCGGGCTCCAGCAGGTCGACGTGGTCGAAGAAGCGGGCGAGGTCGTCGCGGGTGCGCAGGGTCATGGGCGCGGAGCCCTGGCTGTTCCAGTACTCGACGGCCTGGGTCATGGCCTCGCCGTCGACCTCGGTCGTGGGGTGCGATATCGCGAGGTGACTGCCGGAGGGCAGGGCGTCCAGCAGCCGGTGGACGATGCGGGCGGCCTCGCCGGTGTCCATGACGAAGTTGAGGATGCCCAGCATGGTGACCGCCACCGGGCGCTGGAGGTCCAGTGTCGCGGCGGCCCCGCGCAGGATGGCCTCGGGGTCGTTGACGTCGGCCTCGATGTAGTCGGTGGCTCCCTCGCGGGTGCTGGTGAGCAGCGCGTGGGCGTGGTTCAGCACGAGCGGGTCGTTGTCGACGTAGACGATCCGGCAGGAGGGGTCGACGCGCTGGGCGACCTCGTGGGTGTTCTCGGCGGTCGGCAGCCCGGTGCCGATGTCCAGGAACTGCCGCACGCCCACCTCGCCGGCCAGATGCCGCACCGCGCGGGCGAGGAACGCCCGGTCGGCGACGGCCGAGCGCGGCAGCTCCGGCACGAACGACAGGATCTGGTCACCGACCTCCTGGTCCACCGGGTAGTTGTCCTTGCCGCCCAGCCAGTAGTTCCAGATCCGCGCCGAGTGGGACACGTCCGTACGCAGGCGGTTCACCCGGCCGACGCCTTCGTCGTGGGAGGGGAGGGGGTCGGACATGAGGTGGGTCTCCTTGGTGGGGAACGATCGGATCGCGCCCTCAACCTAGACACAATCAGCCGCGGCCGTCGGCCACTTGGCCGATCCTGCCCTGTGCCCGGACCGGGGCGCGGGAGCGCCGACGGGCATGCGACAGCCCCCGGCCGGGGGTTCCGGGCGGGGGCTGTCGGCAGGTGCTTCCGGGTTACGGCAGGTTGCGGGCCATGACGATCCGCTGGACCTGATTCGTACCTTCGTAAATCTGGGTGATCTTGGCGTCGCGCATCATGCGCTCGACCGGGTAGTCGCGGGTGTAGCCGTAGCCGCCGAGGAGCTGGACGGCGTCGGTGGTGACCTCCATCGCGACGTCGGAGGCGAAGCACTTGGCGGCCGCGCCGAGGTAGGTCAGGTCGGCGTCGCCGCGCTCGGAGGCGGCGGCGGCCTGGTAGGTCAGCGCGCGGGCGGCCGAGATCTTCATGGCCATGTCCGCGAGCATGAACTGGATGCCCTGGAAGTCGGCGATCGGCTTGCCGAACTGCTTGCGCTCCTTGACGTAGCCCTTGGCGTAGTCGAGGGCGCCCTGGGCGACACCGAGGGCCTGCGCGGCGATGGTGATGCGGGTGTGGTCCAGCGTCTTCATCGCGGTGGCGAAGCCGGTGCCCTCCTCGCCGATCATGCGGTCGGCGGGGATGCGGACGTTGTCGAAGTAGACCTCGCGGGTCGGGGAGCCCTTGATGCCGAGCTTCTTCTCCGGCGCGCCGAAGGAGACGCCCTCGTCGCCCTTCTCCACGACGAACGCGGAGATGCCCTTCGAGCGCTTCTCCGGGTCGGTGACCGCCATCACGGTGTAGTACTCGGAGACGCCGGCGTTGGTGATCCAGCGCTTGACGCCGTTGAGGATCCAGTGGTCGCCGTCGCGGACCGCGCGGGTCTTCATGCCGGCCGCGTCGGAGCCCGCCTCGGGCTCGGACAGGCAGTAGGAGAACATGCCGTCGCCCTTGGCGAGCGGGGTCATGTACTTCTTCTTCAGGTCCTCGGAGCCGGACAGGATCACCGGCAGGGAGCCCAGCTTGTTCACGGCCGGGATCAGGGAGGACGAGCAGCACACACGCGCCACCTCCTCGATCACGATGACCGTGGCGAGCGCGTCGGCGCCCGCGCCGCCGTAGGACTCGGGCACGTGGACGGCGTGCAGGTCGTTCGCGACCAGCGCGTCGTGCGCCTCCTGCGGGAAGCGGGCCTCCTCGTCCACCGCGGCGGCGAACGGGGCGATCTTCGCCTCGGCCAGGGAGCGGACGGCGTCGCGGAGCATGTCGTGCTCCTCGGACGGGCGGTACAGGTCGAAGTCAGCCGATCCGGCCAAGGTCTCTCACGCTCCAATGACGCTACTGACGCTAACTACCGTTAAGTAACTCAATTTTAGTGCGTCCTTTCGCGCGGCGGATACGTGAGGTAGGCGACAGCGGGAAAAGTGCCCGCTGAATGGGCTTCCCGAGCCCCGGCTATGCTCGGGCACCGCATCACCGTTCGCCGTACTCCTGGAGCGTCCATGGCCCTGAAGATCACCGTGATCGGCACCGGCTATCTCGGCGCCACCCACGCCGCGGCCATGGCCGAGCTGGGCTTCGAGGTGCTGGGTCTCGACGTCGTCGAGGAGAAGATCGACCTGCTGCGGCGGGGCGAGGTGCCGATGTACGAGCCGGGCCTCGGGGAGCTGCTCCGCAAGCACGTGGCCGGGATCGAGGGCTCGTCCGGGCGGCTGCGCTTCACCACCGACTACGCCGAGGCGGCCGCGTTCGGCGATGTGCACTTCGTCTGTGTGAACACTCCGCAGCGGCACGGCGACTACGCCTGTGACATGTCCTACGTCGACGCCGCCTTCGCCTCGCTGGCCCCGCATCTGACCGGCCCCGCGCTGGTGGTCGGCAAGTCGACCGTGCCGGTGGGCTCCGCCGAGCGCCTGGCCGCCTACGTGGCCGAGCACGCGCCGGCCGGGGCGGACGCCGAGGTCGCCTGGAACCCGGAGTTCCTGCGCGAGGGCTTCGCGGTGCAGGACACCCTGCGCCCGGACCGGATCGTGGTCGGCGTACGCAGCGAGCGCGCCGAGAAGCTGCTGCGCGAGGTGTACGCGACGCCGGTCGGCGAGGGCACCCCGTTCGTGGTGACCGACTTCCCGACGGCCGAGCTGGTGAAGACCTCCGCGAACTCCTTCCTCGCCACCAAGATCTCCTTCATCAACGCCATGGCCGAGGTGTGCGAGGCCGCGGGCGGCGACGTCGTCCAGCTGGCCGAGGCCATCGGCCACGACGACCGCATCGGGAGGAAGTTCCTGCGCGCCGGGATCGGCTTCGGCGGCGGCTGCCTGCCGAAGGACATCCGGGCGTTCATGGCCCGCGCGGGCGAGCTGGGCGCCGACCAGGCGCTGACCTTCCTGCGCGAGATCGACTCGATCAACATGCGCCGGCGCGGCCAGATGGTGGAGATGGCCCGCGAGGCGCTCGGCGGCGGCTCGTTCCTGGGCCGGCGCGTGGCGGTGCTCGGCGCCAGCTTCAAGCCGGACTCCGACGACGTACGGGACTCGCCCGCGCTCAACGTCGCCGGGCAGATACACCTCCAGGGCGGCCAGGTGACCGTCTACGACCCCAAGGGCATGGCCAACGCCCGGCGGCTGTTCCCGACCCTGGGCTACGCCGACACGGCGATGGAGGCGGTGCGCGGGGCGGACGTCGTGCTGCATCTGACCGAGTGGCGGGAGTTCCGCGAGCTGGACCCGGCCGCGCTGGGCGAGGCGGCGAAGCAGCGGGTGATCCTGGACGGGCGCAACGCCCTGGATCCGGAGCTGTGGCGGCGGGCCGGGTGGACGTACCGGGCGATGGGACGCCCCACGGCCTGAGTTCCGCGCGCGGAAGTGGCGACGCCGGTTCGGCCGAGGCTCAGTCGGCCGAACCGGCGTCTTCCCGCATTCTGCCCCACACACCCCCGCCGCGGCCGGTGAACGTTACGCGGCTCACGGATCCTTTGCGTTCCGGTGGTCGGGGGCCGCCGTTCGGATCATGCCGCCGCCGAGCGGGGTGGGCCGACGGATGCTCTCCCTTTCCACCTGAGCAACAGCCCCTATTTCGCCCGGTACCGCCGCATCTTCGCGCGGGCTCCGCACACCTGCATCGAGCACCAGCGGCCGCGGCCGGCCGGGCTGCGGTCGTAGTACGCCCAGTGGCAGGTGTCCGACTCGCATGCCTTGAGGCGGGTCCAGGTGCCGGCGACCAGGGCCTCGGCGACCGCCGCGGCGACCCGTGAGAGCAGGGGTCCTTCGTCGGCCGGGGCGAGCCGGGCCGAGCCGTCCCCGGCGTCGACGGTGAGCAGGAGCGGGGCGCCCGTGAGCAGGGTGCCGAGCGGGGTAACCGTGCCGTGCGGCGGGTGGCCGGCATGGGCGAGGAGGGTCGCCCGCAGCGATTCACGCAGGTCCCGCGCGCGGGGCAGTTCCTCCTCGGTGAGCCCGAGCCGCGCCCGGCCGTCCGCCGTGTCGAGGGCGTCGGCGCCCGACTCGATGTCCAGCGTGTTGACCAGGGACTCGATCAGGGCGAGGCCTCCGGGCGCGGGTGATCTCTCGCTCATGGCTGCACGCTACCTCCCGATACTCCCTTGCGACGTTACCCCTTATGAGGGAGCATGGGGTAACGGTTACCGGTTACCAGCGCCTAGCAGTAACCCCGTATTCCCGAGGAGGAGTCATGGCTGTCGCCGAACTGGGTGTCGTCGTCCTGGACTGCCCCGATCCGGCCGGGCTCGCCGCGTTCTACGCCGCTGTTCTGGGCGGCAGCGTCGAGGGCGAGGGCGAGTGGGTGGACGTGAAGGTGCCGGGCGGCCAGTCGCTGGCGTTCCAGGCGGCACCGGGGTTCGTGCCGCCGAGGTGGCCGGCCGCCGATCACTCGCAGCAGTTCCACCTGGATCTGAACGTCCCCGACCTGGACGCGGCCGAGCGGGAGGTGCTCGCCCTGGGCGCCCGGCCGCTGGACACGGAGGACCGGACGCGCGGCTGGCGGGTGTACGCCGACCCGGCGGGCCACCCGTTCTGTCTCTGCGCGAGCTGAACCGCCCGGCCGCGCGGGAGCCCGCGGTCAGCCGTCCAGCTCGGCGATCCTGGCCGTCGACGGCTCACGGCGATGCTGTGCGGCGCGGGCCGCGGAGTCGGCGGTGCGCAGTACGCGCTGGACGTTGCCCCAGGTCAGCAACGCGATGTCGGCCGCGGGCCAGCCGCGCTGGAACAGCTCGGCGACGAGCCGCGGGTACCCGGAGGGGTCGCCGAGGTCCTGGGGGTGGGCGGAGCCGGAGTCGTAGGTGCCGGACAGCCCCACGCACTCGGGCCCGGCGATCTCACGGACGTGGTCGAGATGGTCGGCGACGTCCCGCACGGTCGGCCCGGTCTGCTCGGCCGTCAGCGGCACCATGCACAGGCCCTTCGCCGCCCCCAGCTCGGCGAGCAGGTCGTCGGGCAGGTTGGAGGGGTGGGGGCGCAGCGCGCGGGCGGCGGAGCGGGTGCACAGCACCGGCGTCCTGGACAGGGCGATCGTCCGGGCGACGGTGGCCTCGGAGGCGCCGGAGAGGTCGGCGAGGACCCCGAGCCGGTTCATCTCGCGCACGACCTCCTCGCCGAACCGGGTCAGACCGGCCTCACTGGCCCAGGAGGTGCCGCTGAGGGTGAGGACGCGCACCCCGAGCCGGTGCAGGACGCGCAGGATGGCCAGGGAGTCGTCCAGCGCGGCGGCCGTGGCCGGACCGAGCAGGACGGCGACGCGGCCGCAGTGGCGGGCGTCGATGAACTGCCCGGCGCTGCGGGTCAGGCGCAGGCCCTCGGGGTGCGCGGCGATGACCGAGCGCACCAGGTCGAGCTGGTCCAGGGTGGCGCCCACGGCCCGGTCGGCCGCCAGCCCCTCGGGCAGTCGCAGCGACCAGAACAACGCCCCGACCCGGCCTTCCCGCAGCCGCGGCACATCCGTGTCGACCGCGCTCTCCCCGAGCTGGAGGTCGTACCAGGGCAGATGCCGCAGCGCCCAGGGCAGGCCGCTGTAGCCGTCGGCGACGGGGTGGGAGGCCAGCAGGGCGTGCGCCTGTTCCAGCGGCTGCGCTCCCTCGGGGACGCTGACGGACGGCTCTTCGACCAGTTCGTCGAACGGCTCCGCGAGGGGCAGCGCGGCGATCCCGGTGCCGGGGTGCAGTTCGTCCTGGAGGTCGGCCATGGCGGTCTCCGTACGTCGGGATCACGGCGTGGCCCGCCGTACCGTCACCGTCGCACGGACGTCCGGGGCCTTCCTGGTGGGCGGGGCGTTCGGGGGTACGCCCGCCGCCGCGCTTCAGGACCGCCGCGGGGCGGGGCGGCCGGGGACACCGGCCGCCCCGCCCGGGGACGTCGGTCAGCCGTCGAGCGACTCGATCGTCGCGTTGGACGGGGAGCAGGTGGCCCGGAGATGGCGGGCCACGTCCTCCGCGGCGTCCAGTACCCGGACCGCGTTCTGCCAGGTCAGCTTGGCGAGGTCGGAGTTCGACCAGCCCCGGTCGTGGAGCTCGGCGAGCAGACGCGGGTAACTGGACACGTCACCGAGGCCCTCGGGGGTGAAGGCCGTGCCGTCGTAGTCGCCGCCGATGCCGAGATGGTCGACACCCGCGACCTCGCGCATGTGGTCGAGATGGTCGGCGACCGTCGACACCGTGGCGACCGGGCGCGGACGCCGCTCCTCGAAGGCCGCGTGGACCTTCATCGCCTCCGGGGTGGTGTCGAGGTGGTGGAAGCCGTGGGCGCGCATGTTGTCGTCGGCGGCGGCCGTCCAGTCGACCGCGGCCTGGAGCACGAACTTCGGCACGAACGTCACCATCGCCATGCCTCCGTTGCCGGGCAGCCGCTCCAGGACGTCGTCGGGGACGTTGCGCGGATGGTCGCACACGGCCCGCGCGGAGGAGTGGGAGAAGATCACCGGGGCCGTGGATCTGTCCAGCGCGTCCCGCATGGTCGTCGCGGCCACATGGGAGAGGTCCACCAGCATGCCGAGGCGGTTCATCTCCCGCACGACCTCACGGCCGAACGCGGAGAGCCCGCCCACGTTCGGCTCGTCCGTCGCGGAGTCCGCCCAGGCGACGTTGTCGTTGTGGGTGAGCGTCAGGTACCGCACGCCCAGCGCGTACAGACCGCGCAGTGTGCCCAGCGAGTTGTCGATGGAGTGCCCGCCCTCGGCCCCCATCAGCGAGGCGATCCGGCCCTCGCGGCGCGCCGACTCCATGTCCGCGGCCGTGAACGCGGCCCGCAGCTGCGCCGGATGACGGTCGATCAGCTGCCGTACGCAGTCGATCTGCTCCAGCGTGGCAGTGACCGGGTCGGGCAGGTCCGTGCGCACGTACACGGACCAGTACTGCGCGCCGACCCCGCCCTCGCGCAGCCGGGGCAGGTCGGTGTGCAGATGGGCGTCCTGCCGTACGGCGATGTCCCGGGCGGCGAGGTCGTAGCGGACCTGTTCGCGCAGGGCCCACGGCAGGTCGTTGTGGCCGTCGACGACCGGGAACTCGGCGAGGAGTTCCCGCACTGCCTCCAGGGCGGTCATCTCGGTCACTTCCCGAAGCCGAAGCCGCCGCCGGACCCCTCGGCCTTGGCGCGCAGGCGCTTGCCCTTCTCGGTGGCCTGGTCGTTCAGCTCCTGCTGGAACTCGCGCATCTTCGCCAGCAGGTCCTCGTCGTGGGCGGCGAGCATGCGGGCGGCCAGCAGACCGGCGTTGCGGGCACCGGCCACCGACACGGTCGCCACCGGCACACCCGCCGGCATCTGCACGATCGACAGCAGCGAGTCCATGCCGTCGAGGTACTTCAGCGGCACCGGCACACCGATGACCGGCAGCGGGGTGACGGAGGCGAGCATGCCCGGCAGGTGCGCGGCGCCGCCCGCCCCGGCGATGATCGCCTTCAGGCCCCGGTCCGCGGCGTTCTCGCCGTACGCGATCATCTCGCGCGGCATGCGGTGGGCGGAGACGACGTCGACCTCGTAGTCGATCTCGAACTCGTCGAGGGCCTGGGCCGCGGCCTCCATGACCGGCCAGTCGCTGTCCGACCCCATGACGATGCCAACAACAGGGCTCATTCGGTGATGGTGCCTCTCAGGTAGTCGGCGGCGTGACGCGCGCGCTCCAGCACGTCGTCCAGCTCGTCGCCGTAGGTGTTGACGTGACCGACCTTGCGGCCGGGCTTCACGTCCTTGCCGTACATGTGGATCTTGAGCTTGGGGTCGCGGGCCATGCAGTGCAGGTACGCGGAGTACATGTCGGGGAAGTCGCCGCCGAGGACGTTCGCCATGACCGTCCAGCGCGCGCGGGGGCGCGGGTCGCCCAGCGGGAGGTCCAGGACCGCGCGGACATGGTTGGCGAACTGGCTGGTGACCGCGCCGTCCTGGGTCCAGTGACCGGAGTTGTGGGGGCGCATCGCCAGCTCGTTGACGAGGATGCGGCCGTCGCGGGTCTGGAACAGCTCGACGGCGAGATGGCCGACGACTCCCAGCTCCTTGGCGATGCTGAGCGCCATCTCCTCGGCCTTCAGCGCGAGCGCCTCGTCCAGGTCCGGGGCCGGCGCGATGACCGTGTCGCAGACGCCGTCGACCTGGCGGGACTCCACGACCGGGTAGGCGACCGCCTGGCCGTGCGGCGAGCGGACCACGTTGGCGGCCAGCTCACGGACGTAGTCGACCTTCTCCTCGGCGAGGACCGGGACACCCGCCCTGAAGGGCTCGGCGGCCTCCTCGGCGGAGTCCACCACCCACACGCCCTTGCCGTCGTAGCCGCCGCGGACGGTCTTCAGGACCACCGGGAAGCCGTCGCCCTCCGCCGCGAACGCGGCCACGTCCCGCGGGTCGGCGACGATCCGGTGCCGTGGACAGGGCACACCGATCGCGTCGAGCTTCGCACGCATCACCCCCTTGTCCTGGGCGTGCACCAGCGCGTCGGGGCCGGGGCGCACGGGGATGCCGTCCGCCTCCAGGGCCCGCAGATGCTCGGTGGGAACGTGTTCGTGATCGAAGGTGATCACATCGCACCCGCGCGCGAAGTCACGCAGCGTGTCCAGGTCGCGATAGTCGCCGACGACGACATCGCTGACGACCTGCGCCGCGGAATCCTGAGGGGTGTCACTGAGGAGCTTGAACCTGATGCCGAGCGGGATGCCTGCTTCGTGTGTCATACGAGCGAGCTGGCCCCCGCCGACCATGCCGACTACCGGGAACGTCACGCCCCCAGGGTATCCGGCGCGCGGGGACGGCCGGATTCCGCTCCTCGCGCGGGTCCTGTGACCGACCTGTGTGCTCGGTCGCGGGCGATCACGAAAGGGGGGTGGTTAGCATGATTGCGTTGACGATTTCCGACGGACGGGGCCTACAACGCCATGGGACGTGGTTCCTCGGGGCTTCACTCGGCGCCGCCCGGCGCGTTGCGGCTGCGCATCGACCACCTGCTCCGGGAGGTCGCGAAGTTCGGCGCGGTCGGCGGTGCGGGGCTGCTCGTCAACCTCGCCGTGTTCAACCTGGTGCGCAGCGTCACCGACCTCCAGGTGGTGCGCGCCAGCGTCATCGCCACGGTCGTGGCGATCGTCTTCAACTACATCGGGTTCCGGTACTTCACCTACCGTGACCGCGACAAGAGCGGCCGTACCCGTGAGATGACCCTGTTCATCGTGTTCAGCGCGATCGGGCTGGTCATCGAGAACGGTGTGCTGTACGCGGCGACGTACGGGTTCGGCTGGGACAGTCCGCTGCAGAGCAACGTCTTCAAGTTCCTCGGCATCGGCGTCGCCACCCTGTTCCGCTTCTGGTCCTACCGCAGTTGGGTCTTCAAGGCCCTGCCGCAGGAGACGGCCGCGCCGCAGCAGGTCACCGCCGCCGGGTCGCCCGGCACCCCCGGGGCCCGCTCGGGCGGGGCCGCCCACCGCTCCGCGGGCGAGACGCGGTCGGGACGGCAGCGGGTCAAGCAGCGGGTCTGAGGGGCTCGGGGGCTGTTCCGGCTCCGGACCGCCCGCGCTCAGCGCACTGTGGGCGCCTTCTCCTCGGTCTTCGACGGAGCCGTGCGGGACAGGAACAGGCCGAAGACCGGCGGCTGGGCCTGGAGCATCTCCAGGCGGCCCCCGTCGGCCTCGGCGAGGTCCCGGGCCACGGCCAGGCCGATACCGGTGGAGTTGCGGCCGCTGATGGCCCGCTCGAAGATGCGCGCGCCGAGGTCGGCCGGGACGCCCGGGCCCTCGTCGGTGACCTCGATCACGGCCTGGTTGCCGGTGACCCTGGTGCGCAGGGCGACGGTGCCGCCGCCGTGCATCAGGGAGTTCTCGATCAGCGCGGCCAGCACCTGCGCGACCGCGCCCGGGGTGCCGACCGCCTGGAGGTGCCGTTTGCCGGAGCTGACGATGGCGCGGCCCACGCCCCGGTACGCGGGGCGCCACTCGGCGAGCTGCTGCTGGATGACCTCGTCGAGGTCGAAGGTGACGGCGGAGCCGGTGCGGGGGTCGCGGGCGTTGGTCAGCAGCCGCTCCACGACGTCCGTGAGGCGCTCCACCTGGGTCAGCGCGATGGTCGCCTCCTCCTTCACCGTCTCCGGGTCGTCCGTGAGGGTGATCTCCTCCAGCCGCATCGACAGCGCGGTGAGCGGGGTGCGCAGCTGGTGGGAGGCGTCGGCGGCCAGCCGCCGCTCGGCGGTGAGCATGCGGCCGATGCGCTCGGCCGAGGCGTCCAGTACGTCGGCGACGCGGTCCAGTTCGGGGACGCCGTAGCGCTTGTGACGGGGGCGCGGGTCGCCGGAGCCGAGGCGTTCGGCGGTCTCCGCGAGGTCGGTGAGCGGGGAGGCGAGGCGGCCCGCCTGGCGCAGGGCGAGCAGGACCGCGGCGATGACGGCCAGCAGGGCCACCGCGCCGATGATCAGCAGGGTCCGGCCGACCTCGCGGGTGATCCGTGAGCGGGGCTCCTGGACGGTGACCGTCTCGCCCTCCTCGCCGCGCGCGGTGTGCTCGATGACGTCGCCGTCGGGCTCGTCGCCGATCTCGATGACCTCCCGGCCGGGGATGCGGATCACCGCGAAGCGGTCGTCGCCGACCTGTTCGCGCAGGATCTCCGCGGAGATCTGCTCGTCGCCGAGGATGCGGCCGTCGACGATGCCGGCGAGGCGTACGGCCTCGGAGTTCACCCGCTCCTGGGCGGTGGTGGTGATCGTCCGTGTCTCGACGATCACCAGGGATACGCCGAAGACGGCGATGACGACGAGTACGACGGCGAGGGTGGACTGGATCAGGCGACGGCGCACGGGTCCTCCGGGAGCGGCTTCACGACTCCCAGTCTGCCAACACGGTCCCCTCGATCGCCGCGCCCCCCTCCGGGGCAAGGCCGTCGATCGAGTGCGGCCCGCTTGTGGCAGATCGCGCGGTTCCCCGCGCCCTTCAGCGCTTGCTGCCGCCGTTCGACCGCGGGTCCTCGTGGGCTGGTCGCGCAGTTCCCCGCGCCCCTTGGGGTGCGGTCGTCGAACGGGTGCGGGTCGTGGTCGGCCGGTCGCGCAGTTCCCCGCGCCCCTAGGGGGTTGGGCTGCCGGCGCGTCGGGCAGCCGATCCGCGGCTACCGCCGCGCGGGCGCGACAGGCCGCAGCCGACAGCCGACGGCCGCCACATCAGGGGCGCGGGGGACTGCGCGAACAGCCCACCACCGCCCGCAGCCGAACGACTGCAGGAAGCACCGTCAGGGGCGCGGGGAACTGCGCGAACGGCTGTGGGGAGCGGGAGCAGGGGACGGCCGCGGCCCGGGGGTGGGCACGCTTCAACCGCCGGCGGCACTCAGCTCTTCTCGAAGCGGAACCCGACACCCCGCACAGTGGCGATGTACCGAGGGTTGGCCGCGTCATCCCCCAGCTTCTTCCGCAGCCACGAGATATGCATGTCGAGCGTCTTGGTCGACGACCACCACGTCGTGTCCCACACCTCACGCATCAGCTGATCCCGCGTGACCACCCGCCCCGCGTCCCGCACGAGCACCCGCAGCAGATCGAACTCCTTCGCCGTGAGCTGGAGTTCCTCCTCGCCCATCCACGCCCGGTGCGACTCCACGTCGATCCGCACACCATGCGTCGCCGGCGGCTGCTGCGGCTCCGCGGAACCGCGCCGCAGCAGCGCCCGGACCCGGGCGAGCAGTTCGGCGAGCCGGAACGGCTTGGTGACGTAGTCGTCCGCCCCCGCGTCCAGCCCGACGACCGTGTCCACCTCGTCGGCCCGCGCGGTGAGGATCAGGATCGGCACGGTCTGCCCCTCGGCACGCAGCCGACGGGCGACCTCCAGGCCGTCCATGCCGGGCAGTCCGAGGTCCAGGACGACCAGGTCGATACCGCCCTGGATACCCGCGTCCAGCGCGGTGGGGCCGTCCTCACGCACCTCGACCTCGTACCCCTCCCGGCGCAGCGCGCGGGCCAGGGGCTCCGAGATGGACGCGTCGTCCTCGGCGAGCAGTACACGGGTCATGACCTGATGGTAGTCCGCCTGGTCGCGGCCCCGAGGTGAGATCGCCACGGCGGATTCTTACCTTTGGATCTGTACCGCAATGACGGGTTCACTCCTTTCATAACCTTGGTACGAACCTATGATTGAGGCTCGGATCCGTCTGATCGCATTCGAATTGGGCTCCATGGTTCCTTGATCACCTGTGATCCATATCTCAAGTCCTTCCATTTCAGGCACTGGACTGCCGTATGGTGATTCAACGCCTGTAGCACCGCAGAAACCTTTGGCTCCACATTCGACGCCGAGGGTCTCTTTTGTGTGCGGGCCGGCCCCCGCCGGCCCTGAAAGGAATGACCTGTGGCCGGGCCTCATCACGCGACAACGCGCGAGAGGCGTGGATCCCGGTGGTCGCCGTCCACCGTCCCGTGATCCGGGGCGGACTCCCCCTGGGCGTAGGGGCGGACGGGCCGATCACGCCGGTGCCGGCCGCCCCACCGGGCGCGCAACGCTCCACCCCGCGCGTCCCGAACCAGCAAGGAACGACCCATGGCGTCCAGCCTGACGAAGGACTCGGTCCGTCCGGGCACCCCCGGTTCCGAGAAGACCTTCCTCGGCCACCCCCGCGGCCTGGCCACCCTCTTCATGACCGAGATGTGGGAGCGGTTCTCCTACTACGGCATGAGGGCACTGCTCCCGCTGTACCTCGTCGCCCCGGGCGGCCTGCACCTCGACGCGGCCACGGCCACGGCGATCTACTCCGTGTACGTCTCGCTGGTCTACCTGCTGGCGATGCCCGGCGGCTGGTTCGGCGACCGGGTCTGGGGCCCGCGCAAGACCGTCGCCGTCGCCGGCGCTGTCATCATGCTCGGCCACCTCACCCTGGCCCTCCCCGCCTCCGGCACCTTCTACGCCGGTCTCGGCCTGGTCGCCATCGGCTCGGGTCTGCTGAAGGCCAACATCTCCACGATGGTCGGCCACCTCTACGACGGCCCGGACGACCCGCGCCGCGACGGTGGCTTCACGGTCTTCTACATGGGCATCAACCTCGGTGCCTTCGCCGCCCCGCTGGTCATCGGCACCATCGGCGAGAACGTCAACTGGCACCTGGGCTTCGCCCTCGCCGCGCTCGGCATGGCCCTGGGCCTCGGTCAGTTCCTGCTGGGCAGCCGCAACCTGGCCGAGCGCTCCAGCGTCGTGCCGAAGCCGCTGTCCGCCCAGGAGAAGGCGTCCACGCTGCGCAAGGCCGCCGTCTGGGCCGGTATCGCCGTGGTCTTCTACGCCATCGTCGGCTTCTCCGGCTCCTACACCCTGAACTGGATCCTGGTCCCGCTGACCCTGCTCGGCGTGATCATCCCGGTGCTGGTGCTGGTCAACATCAAGCGCGACAAGGACCTCGACCGCACCGAGCAGAAGTCGATGTCGGCGTACATCTGGTTCTTCGTCGCCGCCGCCGTCTTCTGGATGATCTACGACCAGGGCGGCTCGACCCTGTCGATCTTCGCCGACTCCTCCGCCGAGAACACCGTGTTCGGCTGGGAGTTCCCGGTCTCCTGGTACCAGTCGGTCAACCCGGTCCTGATCATGGCGCTGGCCCCGGTCTTCGCCTGGTTCTGGCTGGCGCTGAACCGGCGCGGCAAGGAGCCGAGCACGATCGTGAAGTTCGCCTCGGGTCTGGTCCTGGTCGGCGCGTCCTTCTTCCTCTTCCTCGCCCCGCTGTCGATCGCCGAGGGCGGTCACAAGGCGGCCGCGATGTGGCTGGTGGCGATCTACTTCGTGCAGACCGTGGGTGAGCTGCTGCTCTCGCCGGTCGGTCTGTCGGTCACGACGAAGATGGCGCCCGCGAAGTACGCCTCGCAGATGATGGGTGTCTGGTTCCTGGCCGTCACCGCGGGTGACGCCACGACCGGTCTGCTGTCCATCGCCGGGGTCGACCTCAACAAGACGGGCATCGTCGCGCTGGAGGCGACTCTGGCCGTGGTCGCCGGTGTCGCGGTATGGATGTACCGCAACAAGGTCAAGGAGCTCATGGGCAGCGTTCGCTAGTCCGGGCTCGCCTGTGCCGAGGGCCGCCGTATCCGAGGGGGATACGGCGGCCCTTTCGCGGCTCTGCGCGTTCTGTGCGTTCTGTGCGTTCTGTGCGTTCTGTGCGTTCTGTGCGTTCTGTGCGTTCTGTGCGTGGGCGGGTGCGGGTCCGTCGTGGTTTGTCGCGCAGTTCCCCGCGCCCCTGGGGGCGGTTGTCTGCGGGTGTCGCCGTGCGGGCGGGGCAGCTGTGTCGCCGTGCGCGTTCTGTGCGTGGGCGGGTGCGGGCCCATCGTGGTTTGTCGCGCAGTTCCCCGCGCCCCTGAGGGCGGTTGCGTCCTGGTTTGTTGCGCAGTTCCCCGTGCCCTCAGGGCGTTTGCGGGGCGGCATGGTTGTGAGGATCGCTGTGCCCAGGGGGAAGGTCGTGGCTGCTGCCAGGCCAGGGCCTTGAGGGGGCCGTGGGTTCCCGAGCCTGTGTCCGCCAGGCCGCCGCCGGGGTGGTCGTCGTACCGCCTGTCGAGAAACCGCCTCCCTCCGGGTTCTTCGAGGCGGCCCGGACGAACGTCCACACCACCTCGGCCTCCCCGCCCACCGCCGCCGTGGCCGGGGCGGTGATCTCCGCCTCGGTGGTGCCGTGGACCGGCGGCAGACCCGAGATCGCCGGGGGCACTCACTCGGTGGCGTACGAGACCGCGACGGCCCGCGCGGGCACGGCGGACAGGGCCAGCAGCACGCCCGCCCCGGTCATGGGGGCGAGCCCCCGGCCGGCCGGCGTGGCTCTCCTTCGCTCCTTCACGGGCTTGCCTCTCTGCCGGGGAGCCGGTCGTCGTGCGGTGCGGAGAGTGCGCCCGGATCGGCGTCCGGGGTGAACCAGGGCAGGGGCGGGGGCGCCGGGGACCCCCGGCCGCCGGATGTCCTCGTAAGGGGCAGCCGCAGGGCCACGGCGGGCAGACGCAGGCGCAGGCGCCGAGGGGCGGCCCCACGCGGCCGCAGATGGTCCACCAGGGTCATTCCGGCGCGGAACACCGCGGCCGGCACCACCAGGCAGACCAGGATCCAGAACAGGGTCACGCCCCACGGGCGGCCCACCGCCCAGGGCTGCTCGGCCATCACCCTGCCGCCGTACTTCAGCGAGACGGTGTAGTCGCCGTGCGCCCCGGCGGGCAGTTCGACGGGCAGTCCGACCCTCGCGCGGCCGCCGGGCGGGATCGTACCGCGCCACTGCCGCTCCTCCCACCGCGGCGCGAACACCCCGTGCGCGGTGCCGACCTGGAAGACCGGGTCCCGCAGGGCCGAGGTGCCGACGTTGCCGACGGTGAGGACCAGGGTGCGGGCGGGCGGCGCCCCGAACCAGGTCAGCAGCCCGTCGGAGCCGTCGAGCCGGGCGTCCGTGAGGGCCGCCGGCCGGGCCCCGCCGGGCTGCGCGGGCAGCGGCTCGACGGCGTGCCCGGCGACCTGGAAGACCGCGTCGGCCTGTGCCCTCGCCCCCGTCGCCGTCGCCACGTGCACCACGCACGGGCAGGGCACGGGCGGTTCGGCGACGGGCAGTTCGCGCCTGAACCGCCCGTCGGCGTCCGTGGTCACGGCCCTGCCGTCGGCGTTGGCACAGGAGTTGGTGCCCCCGGGCACGCCCCGGAAGGGCACGGACTGCCCGCAGATCAGGATCATCAGCAGGGCGCGCGGCCGCCAGCCGCTGCCGTGCACGGTGACCGAACCGCCCGTGCCCGCCTGGGCCCTGGACAGCCGCACGGCGGGTTCCCCGGCCGCCCGGGCGAGCCCGGCCGGCACCAGCAGGGCGGCGACCAGCGCCAGCACCAGGACCCTCGCCCTCATCGCGCCACCTCCCCGGGCCTACGCCGCCTGCGTCGCTGTACGACGACCAGGGCCCCGGCCGACGCGTGCCTTCAGCGGCCGGCTCGTGCCGTCCCGCGCCGCCGGGTCAGCCACAGGGTGCCCGCCGCGCCGGTGAGCAGGACCGTGCCGCCGAGGATGCCGAGGGCGACGGCGGAGTCCGCCGGGCCCGTCTGCGGGAGTCCGGCTCCCGGGTCGCCGCCGGCCGGCGGATCGCCCCCGGTGTCCGGGCCGCCCGCGCCCGCCGCCTTGACGTCGAGGATCAGGGAGGGGCCGGGGCTGTTGGTGGGGGTGCAGGTGGTCGTCGTACCGAGGGCCTTGATGGTGAGGACGCCCGCGGTGAAGGTGACCTTGCCGGACTTGCGCGGGGTGTACGTGCCGCTCAGGTCGTTGACCTTGATAGGGGTGTCGGCGGGGATCGCCGCCTGGTTGGCCGGGCCGGTCACGGTGAGGCTCCCGCTGTCGGCGCCGCCGACCACGACGGTCGCGCTGGGGTTCATCGCCCCCTTGCCCAGCTCGACGGGGCTGGACGAGACGCCCTTCTGCCAGGACATGGTGATCCTGTAGCCGTCGCCGCTCCGCACGCCCTTGATGTCGATCGGCGACACCGCGCTCTTGTCCCCGATCGGCGTCTTGCACTGGTAGTTGACGTCGACGACCTCGGCCCGGGCCCCGGGAGCGCCCACCAGCACCGCCGATCCGGCCAGGACCGCGACGATTCCCTTCCGGTACGACATGGGCGTACCCCCATTCCTGACGGAGCATCAGATCGGCCGTCAAGGTACGCCCACGGGCAACAAGAGGGAAGAGAAGCGCACTCGGGGACGTGAGGCGGCGCCGGGCCGCCCGTCCATGCGCACGGAAGGGGCCGGGGGCGCGCCACACACAAGGACCAGGCGGAGGGCGCCGGACCGCCCGCACACGGACGCCGTGCGGCCCGCAGGACCGCGCACACGGGCGCCGCGCGGCCCGCCCGCACCCCCGGGGCGGCTACGTCGCAGCCCGCATGACCGCACGCCCAGGCGGCTACGCCGCAGCCGTCAGAGCGGAGCCCCCAGCTCCGCCCACACCGTCTTCCCCGTCACCCCGGATGTGCGCACGACGCCCCAGTCCAGGCAGAGGCGTTGGACGATGAACATGCCGTGCCCGCCGGGCCGCCCGGCGCGATGGGGTGTGCGGGGCGCGGGCTGGCCGGTGCCCTTGTCGGACACCTCGACACGGATCACCTTGCCGTCACAGGCGATCCACATCGCGTCCGGCCCCTCCGCGTGCAGACACGCGTTGGTGACCAGCTCGGACACGACGAGCAGCACGTCCTCCGCGACGGCACGCCGGTCCGCGGACGCGGCGGGCAGCCAGCCCCACGCGTACAGCGCCTGACGGGCGAAGTCGCGGGCCAGCGGCACGACGCCGGCCTGCCCCTCGAAGGCCAGCCGGCGCACCTGCCGGTCCTCGACGACCCCGGGCTCACCGGACACCGCGGGCGCGCCGGAAGCGCCGCTGGGCTCTTCGGAGCCCGGCGAGTACGGCCGGGTGGTGCTCATCAGCGCTTCACCTCACCGATTCACCAGTTCACGATTCAGAAGTCTCTACAGGAAATCCGCAGCTGGGCGGTTGCCGCCGTCATGTTCAAGGGGTCTCCTGCCCGGGCGGCGCGGCGGAACACCCGTACTTTCCGGCCCGACCGGATATTCCGGCCCAGCCGTACCCCCCGGCTCAGCCGGACTCGTCGGCCAGAGCCGCGTCGAGCGTGTCATGGACAGTGAAGACCGCGTCCGCGCCGGTGATCTCGAACACCCGTGCGACCACGGGCAGCATTCCGGCGAGATGGACACCCCCTCCGGCGGCCTCGGCCTTCAGCCGTGCGCCGAGCAGGACGTTCAGTCCCGTGGAGTCGCAGAACTCCAGCCGGGAGCAGTCCACGACCAGCCGGCCCAGGCCCCGCTCGAGGCATTCTTCCAGAGGTACGCGCAACAGGTCGGCGGTGTGGTGATCGAGCTCACCCGCCGGTGTCACGACCGCACTGGAGCCCTCCTGCCGCACCTCCACCAGAAGCCGGCCCGACTGCGCACTGCCGACCGTCCCGTGGTCCATGCCGTCTCTCTCCCGAGGTCGTCGCTGCCGAATTGACGCCCTCGAACACTACGCCTTCCTCACACTCTCTGACACCTGAACAACCGCAATGAAGCGGACATACCCGCACGTAACACACTTGCGGTGGCCGTCGGAAAGCGGGTAGGGCTAGTAGAGACACGCAACCGACACGGCCGGCCTTGGAGGCGCCGCACACCGCAGTGCACCCAATGGCTTCGGCAGCCTATGCCGAGAATGATGGAGGACACCATGTCACCCCGGCTCGACGCATCGCACCCCTCTACGGCTACGGCGACGTCGACACCCGCTCCGGAACAGCTGGAACCCATCACCCCCACGACCGACGCGGGCGAGGACGCGCTCGCCGGTCTTCCGGAGATCCCCCCGTACGACGAGGTGGGACCCATGGACGCGCGGGCGTTGTCCAAGACCCTCTTCGAGCGGCTGGTGTCCCTCGAGGAAGGCACGCACGAACACGCGTACGTCCGCAACACGCTGGTCGAGCTGAACCTCGCGCTGGTCAAGTTCGCCGCCTCCCGCTTCCGTTCGCGCAGCGAGCCGATGGAGGACATCGTCCAGGTCGGCACGATCGGTCTGATCAAGGCGATCGACCGCTTCGAGCTCACCCGGGGCGTCGAGTTCCCCACTTTCGCGATGCCGACCATCATCGGCGAGATCAAGCGCTTCTTCCGCGACACCTCGTGGTCCGTGCGCGTCCCTCGCCGCCTCCAGGAGCTGCGGCTGGACCTGGCCAGGGCCGGTGACGAACTGGCCCAGCGGCTGGACCGCGCGCCGACGGTGCCCGAACTCGCCGAGCACCTGGGGCTGAGCCACGACGAGGTCGTCGAGGGAATGGCCGCCTCCAACGCCTACACCGCCAGCTCGCTGGACGCCCAGCCCGAGGAGGACGACTCCGAGGGCGCGCTCGCCGACCGCATCGGCTACGAGGACCACGGGCTCGAAGGCATCGAGTACGTCGAGTCGCTGAAGCCGCTGATCGCCGAACTGCCGCCGCGCGACCGGAAGATCCTGTCCCTGCGGTTCGTGGCGGGCATGACCCAGTCGGAGATCGGCGAGGAGCTGGGCATCTCGCAGATGCACGTGTCCCGGCTGCTGTCCCGGACCCTGGGGCGGCTGCGCAAGGGCCTGACGGCCGAGGACTGAGCCCCCCGGCGGCCGGAGGGCGCTCCTCGCCCGGACCTCACGCGTCCGGGGCTGTCGCACAGGGCCCCACGCGTCGGGCCCGCCCGTGTCGGGCCTCGCGTGTCCCGGCCCGCCGTGTCGGGGCTCGCGCGACAGCACCGCGGAGAGGTCGTGAGTCACGGGTCCTTCGAAGCCTCGTGCCGTACGGATCCCCGAGGGCGGTTCGATCGGTCGGACCGCCGTCGTGGCCGTTACCGGACCGCATCCTTGTTCTCGCTGGTTACCCGGGGAAACCTCTTTTCCCGCCCGATCGGGTCCACCACTATGGGCACCCCCAAACAGACTGGCCAGTAAGTCAGTTATGGGCGGGGTGTGGACCAGGGACGGGGACGCGAGGAGGCTTGGTGATGGCGCGGGCCGAGGGAACCGGCAATGAGGCCGGGGCCGTTGACAGCGAGAGCGAGTACTCGGGCGCCACGGACGCCCGGCTGACGGAGCTGCTGCGCACCGGCAGCACGACCGCGTACCCGGCCCTGCGCGAACTGCGCGCCCGCCACCGCGACTCCGTGCTCGCCTACGCCCGCCTCAGCACCGTCAGCGACGCCGTCGCCCGCCAGCTCGCCGCCCACGCCTTCACCTCGGCGGCCCGCGAGACCGCGCAGGGCACCGACTCCGGCACACCCGTACGCCACCGGCTGCTTCTGCTCGCCGCGCAGGTCGCCGGGCAGTGGGCGGCCGAGGAGCGCGCGGTCGGGCTCGACCCCGCCCTGCGGCTCGTGCTCGGCGCGGCCGGGCCGGACGGGCCCGTACCGCCCCTGCTCAGGGCGTTCCACTCGCTGCCGCCGCGCACCCAGGGCCTGATCTGGTACGGCCTCGTCGAGCGGGAGACCGAGGAGCGCACCGCCCTGCTGCTCGGGATGAGCCGTGCCGACGTGGCCTGGGGCGTCGAGCGCACCCTCCCCGCCCTGGCCGGAGCCGCCCTGCGCAGCCGCCTGGCCGACTCCGACGACCCCCACTGCCAGGACTTCCGCCGCCTGATCGAGGAGTCCGTACGCCCGGACTCCCCCCGCCACAGCCTCGACCTCGCCACGCACATGACGCGGTGCCCGCACTGCACGATGGCCTACGAGGAGCAGTGCGCCCTGCGCGACACCCCGCGGGCGGCGCTGGCCGAGGGGCTGCTGCCCTGGTCGGGCGCGGCGTACGCGGGCGAGGCCCCGGTCGGCGCCTCCGGTGCGGCCACCGCGGCCGGGACCTCCGCGGGCGGGGACGGCCGGGACACCGCCACGCACACCACGAGTCGCAGGGCCGCGTCCGGGACGGGCGCACTCGCCTCCTACGACGGCTCCGGCTCCGGCTCCGGCGGCTGGAACGGGCCGGGGCGCTCGTCCACCGCGCCCTCCCGTACGGCCTCCGGCGCCGCGTCGGGCGCCGGCCGGGGCGCCGCGGCCGTGTCCGGGCCGGGGGCCGGGGTGCGCCCGGCCGTGTCCGGGCCCACCCGTTCCAGGCCCGCCGGTCCCAGGCCGCCGGCCGGGGAGGACCCCGCGGGCCGGGGGTCGGTGGAGGAGGCGGCACGGGCCTGGCCGGCCTCGCGGCGGTTCGCGCTCGCCTCGGCGGCACTGGGAGTGGCGCTCACGCCGCTGCTGCTGTTCCTGCTCACGCCCGGCGACCCGCCCGCGCAGAACGCCGCCGCGCACACCCGGTACACACCGCCGCCCGTGCCCGCCGTGACGGTGACCACGACCGTGTCGGTGACCCCGTCGCCCTCGCCCTCCCCCTCGAAGACCCGCACGTCACCGTCGCCGAAGCCGACGCCGACCCCGTCGCCCACCTCCGCGCGTCCGCGGCCGACCACCGCGGCGCCGAAGCCGCCCCCGCCGCCACCGGCCCCGCACGCGCCGAACGGCACCTACGCCGAGGTGGTCAACGAGGACACCGGACGCTGCCTGGACATCGCGGACGGCTGGTTCGACAAGGGCAACGACGTGATCGCGGCGCCCTGTTCCGGCTCCGACACGCAGCTGTGGCGGTACGACGCGGAGCGCCAGGTCCTCCAGGCGTACGCCGACGACGACTTCTGCCTGGACAGCCGCGGCTCGGACGACCGGGGCGCGGGCATCTGGACCTGCGACTCGGTCTACGGCAGCAACGGCCGGAACCTGATGTTCGAGGTGACCTCCGACGGCGTGATCCGCCCGTACGTCGCGCCCTACACGGCGCTGAC
Organism: Streptomyces sp. NPDC005017; assembly: GCF_042873115.1. NCBI lineage: Bacteria > Bacillati > Actinomycetota > Actinomycetes > Kitasatosporales > Streptomycetaceae > Streptomyces > Streptomyces sp. NPDC005017. Next base: position 59,973 of record NZ_JBIALD010000015.1, read on the forward strand.
CGCGTACGGCTCGGACGACGGTCTGTGGTTCGACTGGACCGGGGACGACGACGAGAGGCCCGCGCAGCGCTGGCAGGCGGGCCGGGCCCGCTGAGGGGCGTCCCGGCCCGGCGTCGCGTCTCGCGGAGGCCGGGTCAGACGGTCCTGGTGCCGCCGCGCCACACCTCGCCGACCAGCGGCACGCCCGGCCGGTAGGCCAGGTGGACATGGCTGGGCGCTTCCAGGAACGCCAGGTCGGCGCGGGCGCCCGGGGCGAGGCGGCCGATGTCCTCGCGGCGCAGGGCCGCGGCGCCGCCCGCGGTGGCCGACCAGACCGCCTCGTCGGGGGTCATGCCCATGTCCCGTACGGCGAGCGCGATGCAGAACGGCACGGACGAGGTGTACGACGAGCCCGGGTTGCAGTCGGTGGACAGGGCGACCGTGACCCCGGCGTCGAGCAGGCGCCGGGCGTCGGGCCACTGCGCGCGGGTGGAGAACTCGGCGCCGGGCAGCAGGGTCGCGACCGTACGGCTGTTGGCCAGGGCGTCCACGTCCGCGTCGGTGAGGTGGGTGCAGTGGTCGGCGCTGGCCGCGTCGAGCTCGACGGCGAGCTGCACGCCGGGGCCGTGGGAGAGCTGGTTGGCGTGCACGCGCGGGTGCAGGCCGCGGGCCTTGCCGGCGGTGAGGATCGCTCGGGCCTGGTCGCCGTCGAAGGCGCCCTTCTCGCAGAACACGTCGATCCAGCGGGCGTGCGGGGCGCAGGCGTCCAGCATCTCGCCGGTGACCAGGGCGACATAGCCGGCCGGGTCGTCGGCGTAGTCCGGGGAGACGATGTGGGCGCCGAGGTAGGTGACCTCGTCGGTGTGCGCGGCGGCGATGCGCAGCGCGCGGGCCTCGTCCTCGACGGTGAGGCCGTAGCCCGACTTGGTCTCGAAGGTGGTCGTGCCCTGGCGCAGCGCCTCGGCGAGGTGCCGGGTGAGGTTCGCCTCCAGCTCGGCGTCGGTCGCGGCGCGGGTGGCGGCGACGGTGGTGCGGATGCCGCCCGCGCTGTACGGCCGCCCGGACATACGGGCGTTGAACTCCTCGGTGCGGTCGCCCGCGAAGACCAGGTGCGAGTGGGAGTCGACGAAGCCGGGGACCACGGCCCGGCCGCCGGCGTCGACCCGGTTGTCAGTGGCGGGTGCTTTGCTTGATCCACCGGCCCAGGCGACGCGGTCGCCGTCGACGACCAGGGCCGCGTCGCGGATCAGGCCGAGGGGTGAGCCGTCACCCAGGGAGGGGTCGTTGGTGACCAGCGTGGCGATGTTGGTGATGACGGTGCTGCTCATCGTCGTGTCCTCATGGGCGGGGGCAGGGGCGTGTGCTTCGGGTGCGGGGATCAGTCGCGCAGTGCCGCGACGGCCGCGGCCAGCGCCTGCGGCACATCGGGCACGAGCGTGTGCGCCCCGTCCCGGACGACGTGCCGTCCGCCCACGACCGTGTGCCGTACGTCGGCCGCGGTCGCCGCGAATACGGCTGTCTCGGCGCCGAGCCCGGGCAGCGGTCCCGCTGTCCTGACGGTGTCGAGCGCGAGGGTGGTGAGGTCGGCGAGCGCGCCCTGCTCGATGCGTCCGGCCTCGTCCCAGCCGAGGGCGGCGTGACCGTCGGCGGTGGCGGCGCGCAGCAGGGCGGCGGCCGTCCAGTGGCCCCGGGTGCGGGTGCGCAGCCGCTCGTTGAGCTCCATCGCGCGTGCCTCTTCGAGCAGGTCGATGACGGCGTGGCTGTCGGAGCCGAGGGAGAGCGGGGAGCCCTGCCGCTGGAGGGCGACGGCGGGGCCGATGCCGTCGGCGAGGTCGCGTTCGGTGGTCGGGCACATGCAGGTGCCGGTCCCGGTACCGCCGAGCAGGGCGATGTCCTCGTCGGTGAGGTGTGTGTTGTGGACGCCGGTGGTGCGCGGCCCGAGCACCCCGTGTTCGGCGAGGAGCTGGGTGGGTGTGCAGCCGTGGGCGTCCTGGCAGGCGTCGTTCTCGGCGGTCTGCTCGGACAGGTGCACATGCAGCGGGGCCCGCCGCTCCTGTGCCCAGCGCGCCACGGTCGCCAACTGCGCTGCGGGCACGGCCCGTACGGAGTGGACGGCCGCCCCGATCCGCGCGTGGTCGCGTTCCTTGAGAAGTGAAGAGCGTTCGGCCCAGGCCTCGGCGGTGCCGTCGGAGAAGCGCCGCTGGTGGCTGTTCGGCTCCTCGCCGAAGCCGGAGGAGAGGTAGCAGGTGTCGAGGAGGGTGATCCTTATGCCCGCCTCGGCCGCGGCCGCGATCAGCGCCTCGCCCATGGCGTTGGGATCGGCGTAGGGGGTGCCGCCGGGGGCGTGGTGGACGTAGTGGAACTCGCCGACGGAGGTGATGCCTGCCAGGGCCATCTCGGCGTAGGTCGCACGCGCGAGCGAGTGGTAGCTGTCGGGGGTGAGCTTGTCGGCAACCGAATACATCACCTCGCGCCACGTCCAGAACGAGTCCGGCGCCCCTCCCCCGTCTTGTCCCCGCGAAAGCGGGGGTGTTCCGGCGTGGCAGTGCGCGTTGGCCGGTCCCGGAGGGGTGCCTCCGGCCTGGACCGTGCCACGCAGGGCCCGGTGAAAAGCATGGCTATGACTGTTGGCCAGGCCTGGAATCGTCAGCCCTCGCAGCACCTCGACGCCGGGGGGCGGTGCGCTGACAGCCGTGCGGACGGCGGCGATCCTGCCGCCCGCGACCTCGACGACGACGCCGGGCTCCACATGGGTGCCCAGCCAGGCGTGCTCCAACCAGTAGGTCCCCTTGGTCACCGGCAGGCCAGTCCTTCCAGTACGTCGGCGAGGGCGGTCACCCCGGCCAGGCAGTCGGCCTCGGCCGCGTGCTCGGCCGGGGAGTGCGAGACGCCCGTGGGGTTGCGCACGAACAGCATGGCGGTCGGGACGCGCCCGGAGAGGATTCCGGCGTCGTGTCCCGCGCCGGTGCCCAGGACGGGGACGGTCAGGCCGGTGTCCTTGCCGAGGATGCGGCCCAGTTCGTCGCGCAGGGCGTGGTCGAACTCGACGACGGGGGTGAAGGACTCCCGGACCACGGCGAGGTCGACGCCGTGCCGTGCGGCGTACTCCCGGGCGGCCTTCCGGATGCCGTCCACCACGGTGTCGAGGCTCTCCTGGTCGGCGGCTCGGCTGTCCAGCCAGCCGCGTACCAGGGAGGGGATGGCGTTGACGCCGTTGGGCTCGACGGAGATCTTGCCGAAGGTGGCGACGGCTCCGGCGAGTTCGGCCTCGCGGCGGGCGGCGAGCACGGTCTCGGCGTACGACAGCATCGGGTCCCGGCGATCCGCCAGCCGGGTGGTGCCGGCGTGGTTCGCCTCGCCCCGGAAGTCGAACCGCCAGCGTCCGTGCGGCCAGATGGCGCTGGCGATGCCGACGGCGTCCCCGCTGAGGTCCAGCGCCCGGCCCTGTTCGACGTGCAGTTCGACGAACGCGCCGATGCGGGCGAGCCGTTCGGGATCGGGTCCGATGGCGTCCGGGTCGTAGCCCGCGGCCTCCATGGCCCGGGGCAGGGTGGTCCCGTCGCCGTCGGTGAGCCGGTGGGCCTGCTCGGGGGTCAGCTCTCCCGCGGTGAGCCGGGACCCGACGCAGGCAAGCCCGAAGCGGGCGCCCTCCTCGTCCCCGAAGTTGGTGATGGCGAGGGGCCTGGTGAACTCCGCTCCCCGGCCGCGCAGTTCGTCGAGCGCGGCGAAGGAGGAGACCACGCCGAGGGGGCCGTCGAAGGCCCCGCCGTCCGGTACGGAGTCCAGGTGCGAGCCCGTGACGACGGCGTCCCCGGCCGTGGGGTCGCCGAGCCAGGCCCACTGGTTGCCGTTGCGGTCGACCTCGTAGGCCAGCCCCCGGGCGTGGGCCTGCTCCTCGAACCAGGCCCGGCAGTCGGCGTCGGCACCGGTCCAGGCGTGGCGCCGGTAGCCGCCGGATTCGGCGTGCCGCCCGATGGGGAGCAGTTCCGCCCACATCTCGTGGAAGGAACGTCCGCCCACAGGCTGTGGGCGGACGTTCCGCAGGGCGATGGGGGTCCCCCCGGTCGAGCTACTTCGAGACTGCGGGCGGGCGGGCACAGCCGAACCCACAGACGGCGACGGGACATCCGCCCCCGCCGGAGAGTTGCCGTGCCCGTCCTCGCTGGCCGTCACGCCTGGTCACCCTCACGCATCGGCACGCGCACACCCTTGTCGTCGGCGACCGACTCGGCGATGTCGTAGCCCGCGTCCACGTGCCGGATGACACCCATGCCGGGGTCGTTGGTGAGGACGCGGCGGATCTTCTCGCCGGCCAGCTTCGTGCCGTCGGCCACGGACACCTGGCCCGCGTGGATGGAGCGGCCCATGCCGACGCCGCCGCCGTGGTGGAGGGAGACCCAGCTCGCGCCGGAGGCGACGTTGACCATGGCGTTGAGCAGCGGCCAGTCGGCGATCGCGTCGGAGCCGTCGAGCATGGCCTCGGTCTCGCGGTAGGGGGAGGCGACGGAGCCGCAGTCGAGGTGGTCGCGGCCGATGGCCAGCGGGGCGGCCAGTTCGCCGCTCGCGACCATGTCGTTGAAGCGCTCGCCGGCCTTGTCGCGCTCGCCGTAGCCGAGCCAGCAGATGCGGGCGGGCAGGCCCTGGAAGTGGACGCGCTCGCCGGCCATCTTGATCCAGCGGTGCAGGGACTCGTTCTCGGGGAAGAGCTCCAGGATCGCCTTGTCGGTCTTGGCGATGTCGGAGGCCTCGCCGGACAGGGCGGCCCAGCGGAAGGGGCCCTTGCCCTCGCAGAACAGGGGGCGGATGTAGGCGGGGACGAAGCCGGGGAAGGCGAAGGCGCGGTCGTAGCCGGCCAGCTGGGCCTCGCCGCGGATGGAGTTGCCGTAGTCGAAGACCTCGGCGCCGGCGTCCATGAAGCCGACCATGGCCTCGACGTGCCGGGCCATGGACTCGCGGGCCCGCTGGGTGAAGCCGGCCGGGTCCTTCGCCGCGGCGTCGGCCATGTCCTCGAAGGCAACGCCGACCGGCAGATAGGCCAGCGGGTCGTGGGCCGAGGTCTGGTCGGTGACGATGTCGATCGGGGCGCCCTCGGCGAGCATCTGCGGGAGCAGCTCGGCGGCGTTGCCCAGGAGGCCGATGGACAGCGGCCTGCGCTGGTCGCGGGCCTCGGTGGCGAGCTGGAGCGCGTGGGCGAGGCTGTCGGCCTTCACGTCCAGGTAGCGGTGCTCGATGCGGCGCTCGATGGCGCGCGGGTCGCAGTCGATGCAGATGGCGACGCCGTCGTTCATGGTGACGGCGAGGGGCTGGGCGCCGCCCATGCCGCCGAGGCCGGCGGTGAGGGTGATGGTCCCGGCGAGGGTGCCGCCGAACTTCTTCGCGGCGACGGCGGCGAAGGTCTCGTAGGTGCCCTGGAGGATGCCCTGGGTGCCGATGTAGATCCAGGAGCCGGCGGTCATCTGGCCGTACATGGTCAGGCCGAGGGCCTCCAGGCGGCGGAACTCCTCCCAGTTGGCCCAGTCGCCGACGAGGTTGGAGTTGGCGATCAGGACGCGCGGGGCCCACTCGTGGGTCTGCATGACGCCGACCGGGCGGCCGGACTGGACCAGCATGGTCTCGTCCTGCTTGAGGGTGCGCAGGGTGCGGACCATGGCGTCGAAGGAGCGCCAGTCGCGGGCGGCCTTGCCGGTGCCGCCGTAGACGACGAGCTTGTCGGGGTGCTCGGCGACCTCGGGGTCCAGGTTGTTCTGGAGCATGCGCAGGGCGGCCTCCTGCTGCCATCCCAGGGCGCTCAGTTCCGTACCGCGCGGCGCCTGTACGGGGCGGGGTCCTGACATGGTCTGCCTCCTTGGGCTTGCTCCCAGCGGAATGTTTCTGCCGTTATTCACATCCTGAACCTCTGAATAGAACTAGTCAATACACCCGGCTGACGGCATGACCGCGCCATGGGTGTTTGGCTGGACGCATGGACCCCGAGCGCGCGGGGGCGGAGACCCGGCCATCTGCGCGGCCCGACCCCGGTGCAGATGAACCCCGACCGCGCGGGGGCGGAGATGTGGGGCGACGGAGACGGCGACGGCACGTGGGCGAGGTGACCATGGGCGATGACAGGGGTCGCGAGCGGCCCTCGGACCCGGCCGCAGACGCCACCCCGGACGGGCGTCGGAGGGCGGGCAGGCGGGACCGGGCCGTGCGGGCCGCCGTGGAGCAGGGGCTGCTCGGGCCCGGCGCACCCCTGGTGGCGCTGCTGGACGTGGCCGGGATCAGGGAGTCCGTGGCCGGGTTGCGCGCGGCGTTCGACGCGGTGGTCGCGCCGGGGACGCCCGTGCTGCACGCCTTCGCGGTGAAGGCCACACCGCTGGTGCCGGTGCTGCGGCTGCTGCACGCCGAGGGCGTCGGCGCGGAGGTGGCGAGCCCAGGCGAGCTGGCACTGGCCCGCGCGGCCGGCGTCCCGCCCCGGCGGACGGTGCTGGACTCCCCCGCCAAGACCCCGGACGAACTGCGCGAGGCGCTCGCGCTGGGCATCGCGGTCAACGCCGACAACCCGCAGGAGCTGGACCGCGTGGACGCCCTGCTGCGGTCCGCGCCGAGCCGCTCCCCGTTCGGCATCCGGATCAACCCGCAGGTCGGCGCGGGGGCGATCGAGGCGCTGTCGACGGCGACGGCCACCTCGAAGTTCGGTGTGGCGCTGCGCGACGAGGGCGCCCGCGACTGGCTGGTCCGCGCCTGCCGGGACCGGCCCTGGCTGACCCGGCTGCACACGCACACCGGCTCGCAGGGCGTCCCGCTGCCCCTGATGGCGCGGGGTGTGGCGGAGACGTACGCCCTGGCGGAGGAGATCAACCGGACGCTCGGCCGGCGCCAGATCGACACCGTCGACATCGGCGGCGGCCTCCCCGTGAACTTCGCCTCCGACGTGACGACGCCGACCTTCGCCCAGTACGCCCGGCTGCTGCGCGAGACGGTGCCCGGACTGTTCGACGGGCGCTACGGGCTGGTCACCGAGTTCGGGCGTGCCCTGCTCGCCGAGCAGGGCACGATCCTGGCCCGCGTGGAGTACACCAAGTCCGCGGGCGGGCGCCCCGTCGCCGTGACGCACGCGGGCGTGCAGGTGGCGACCCGCACGGTCTACGCGCCCGGTTCCTGGCCGCTGCGCATCGCCGCCTACGACGCCGAGGGCCGCCCGAAGCAGGGCCCTTTGCTGGTCCAGGACGTGGCGGGACCCGCCTGTTTCGCGGGTGACCTGCTGGCCAGCGGCCATGCCCTGCCCCGGCTGGAACAGGGCGACTTCGCCGCGGCCCTCGACACGGGCGCGTACTACTTCGCCCACCACTACGGCTACAACTCCCTGGCCCGGCCCGCCGTCCACGGCTTCGCGCCGGGCGCATCGGGCTCGGTGGTCTTCGCGACCGTACGCGAGGCGCAGACGCTCGCGGAGATCGTGGCGGAGTCGGGAGGAGCGCACACGGACGCGCTCACCACGGGGTTCACGTCGGAACGCCGTTGAACGCGCCCCTGCGCACGGTGTTCAACGGGGTATGAACACATGCCCAGTTGACCCACCCTAGTACCCCCGTCGCATGTTCCACCGGAAAATGCCGGATCCCTCCGCGGCGGCGCACACGGTGCGTAGCCTCTCCCTCACTCAGCCGGACCGGGGTGGGAGGGGAACCGGGGTGCCCGGAATCGACGAATGTCTGCTGGAGGCCATGCGCCTGCCCGGCGCCAAGGGAGCCTCGCTGGTCGACTGGACGAGCGGGCTGGCCCTCGGCACGGTCGGGGAGTTCCCCGGCGGTGACCACGAGGCGGCGGCCGCCGAGGCGGCCGAGGTCGCCCGGCTGGCCGCCGAGCAGAGGGCGTTCGCGCCCGAGACCGAGCAGGGCGGCGAGGACACGGCCGGCCCTCCGGTGGAGGACCTGATCATCAGCAACCGCGACAGCTACCACCTGCTGCGGTTCCTGCGGACCTCCTTCGACAGCAGCGTGTTCCTGCACGTCTGGCTCGGCCGCGCGGAGGGGAACCTCGCGCTGGCCCGGATCAGGCTGGGCGAGATGGCCGGACGGCTGGAGCTGGGATGACGGTGAAGGAAGCGGCGCGGCCGGCCCCGCTGCCGGTGCGAGAGGGATCGGCCCGGCGGCAGGCCGGCGGGCTGTCGCCGATGCTGACCCGGCTGGCGGAGGAGCGGGCCACCGGAACCCTGGAGCGGGAGCACGGCTGCCTGCACCTCGCCGACGGTCAGGTCGTGCACGCCGAGAGCCCGTACGCCCCCGGCCTCGGAGTGCTGCTCCCGGCCCACGGCACGCTGGAGGCCGAGGTCTGGCTCGAGGCGGTCGAACGGGCCGACGAACGGCACGGCGCCGCCGGGCTGCTGCTCGACGCCGGGTGGCTGGGCCGGGGCGCGCTGGAGGTGTGCCACACCGGCAGTCTGTTCGACGCCGGGTACTTCGCGCTCTGCCCGAGCCGTTCCCCGGGCCGCTTCCGCTACGGCAGCGGGCACTGGCTCGGGACCGTCCGGCCGGTGTCCGTGGCGGCGCTGGAACGCGAGACGCTGCGCCGCCGCTCGCTGCTGGAGAGCCTGTGGCCCGACCCCCGGGCCGACAGCGCCCCCCTGCTGCGCACGGACGCGGCCGTGCCCGGGGCCGGGGCCACCGCACGGCAGCGCGCGGTGCTGGCCCTGGTCGACGGGGTGCGCACCGCGCCGCAGATAGCCCACGCGCTGGGGCGGCACACCTTCCACACACTGGTGGACGTACGTCGGCTCGCCGCGGTCGGTCTGATCACGGCGGGCGTCCCGCCACCCCCGCCCGAACCCCGGCAGGCCCTGCCCCTGCCCCCTACGGACGACCCCGACATCACCCTGCTGAAAAGGCTCAGGGATGCGCTGGAGGCCCTTTGAGCGGCAGCGACCGCTCGGCGAGAGGAGAGACCTGATGGCGGCCGAGGCCGAAATACTCGACGAGCTGCGGCGGCTGCGCGCCCGGATGCCGCAACTGACCGGCGCGCTCGCGGCGAGTGTGGACGGACTCGTCCTCGCCCACGACACACCCGGCGTGGAGCCGGAGGGCGTCGCCGCGCTGACGGCCGCCGCCCTGGGCGTCGCCGTACGCACCGCCGACGCCACCGGACGGGGCGACCTGCGCGAGCTGCTCGTACGCGGCCGCTACGGCTACATCGCCACCTACGCGGCGGGCGACACCGCCGTACTGACCCTGCTCGCCCCGGACGGGGTGAGCGTGGGCCGGCTGCATCTGGAGGGCCGCCGGTCGGGCGCGCACATCGGCGACCTCGTGGCCGCCGCCATGGCCGCACCGCTCGCCCGGCCCGCCGCGCGGACCACCACGAGGTCCACCGCGCGGCTCCCGACCCGGACCACGCCGGCCCGCACCACGACCACCGCCGACACCGCACACATCACGGACCGTTGAGAGGAACCACGTCATGGCCAACACCGAGACCGCGCTGAAGGAATGCCTCGCCTCCATCGAGGGCGCGACGGGCGTAGCGCTCGTCGACTACACCAGCGGAATGGCGCTCGGCACCATGGGCGGCAACAAGGGCTTCGACCTGAACGTCGCCGCCGCCGGCAACACCGATGTGATCCGCGCCAAGATGCGCACGATGGAACACCTGGGCCTCAAGGCCGAGATCGAGGACATCCTGATCACGCTGACCGACCAGTACCACCTGATCCGGCTGCTCAGCGGCCGCGCCGGCAACGGCCTGTTCCTCTACCTCGTGCTGGACGGCAAGCGCGCCAACCTGGCGATGGCACGCCACCAGCTGCGCAGGATCGAGGAGACCCTGGAGGTCTGACCCGGCCCCGCACGGCCGGTCCACCCGCACCCAAGGCACATCGCCGCCAGCGGGTTCCCCGAAGAACTCGCGGAACCCCCCACCCCGGCGGGTGCGGGTGGTTCCGCGGCCCCCACCCCGTCCCCGAGCCGCGCGAGGAAGGGCACACCACCGCCCTGAGCGCCCGAGAAACCGCACACCACCGCCCCAGAGGCGCGGGGAACCGCGCGACAAGCCACAACCGGGCCCGCAGCCGGCCAACACGCACAGACCCCCACAATCTGCCCCGAGGGGCGCGGGGAACCGCACAACCCACCACATACGGGCCCGCAGCCGGCCAACATGCAGACCCCCCCCCACAACCTGCCCTTAGGGGCGCGGGGAACTGCGCAACCAGCCACAACCGGGCCCGCAGCCGCCCGACGCGCACAAGCCCCGCCGCCCGGAAGGCGCACGAAGCCCGCCTTCGCAAGGCACCCCTCAGTCCACGAACAGCCCCTGCGCAGCAGCCTTCACATCGAACTCCTCCAGCCGCGCCTGCGCCTCCGGCAGATCGTCACACATCGCCTCCAACAGCATCCGCCCCAACAACATCGGCGCACACGCGGTGTCGAAGGCCAGCCCCGTACCGACCGCGGCCGGCAGCAGCAGATCGGACACCTTGGCGACGGGCGCGAACGCCGAGTCGGCGACGCTCACCACGGTCAGCCCGGCCCCACGGGCATAGGCAAGGGTGTCGACGACCTCACGCGGATGACGCGGCAGCGCGAAGCACAGCAGCGCACTCGCCCCCGCCCGCACGGCCCCGTCGATCCGGTCGTGGATCATCGTGCCGCCCTCGTCGAGGAGCCGTACGTCGGGATGCACCTTGGCGGCGAAGTAGGCGAAGCCGTAGGCCTGCGCGGCGGCGGCGCGCAGGCCGAGCACGGGCAGCGGGCGGGACGCGGCGAGCACCCGCCCCGCCCGGGCGACCGGCTCCGGGTCGGCGAGCGCCTCGGCGAGATGGCGCAGGTTCTCGATCTCGGCCTCGACGGCCTGCTGGTACCCGTTGGCGACGGCCGTGTCCGTGGGCGGCTCGGCCGGGGCCACCTCGCGCAGATGGCGCCGCAGCGCCGGGTAGCCGTCGAAGCCGAGGGCGACGGCGAAGCGGGTGACGGAGGGCTGGCTGACCCCGGCCAGCTCGGCCAGCTCCACGCTGGACAGGAACGGCACGTCGGCGGCACGCCGCACCATGCTGTGCGCGATGCGCCGCTGGGTGGGCGTGAGCCGGTGCCCCTCGAAGAGCGACTGCAGGCGGGCCGCAGGGCTGTCGGTCACGCTCATGACGTGCTCCCCCTCCAGAGTCCGGACTATTCAGCTGCCAAGAACTCTGCATGCTCCTATGCAGCCGGGCAAGTGCCGTCTCACCCCGGGACCCCGCACGCCCGTGCCGTCCCGACCCCTCCCACCCCCGGCCCGCCGGAGGGGCAACCCGGGGGCTAGCCCCACTGCGCGGGACCCCGCCGGTTCCTACCGTGGAGGCATGAGCGGAACGCACGAGCGGGACACCGACCTGAAGAAGGAACTCGACGCGACCCTGCACGCGCGCAGGGAGCTGGGCGAGGAGTACGACTCCGCGCTGGTCGAGTCGTTCCTGGAGAAGGTCGACCAGCGGATCGACGGCGCGGTGGAGCGCCGGGTGCGGCGCCAGCTCGCCGAGCAGCAGATGGCCTCGGCGAGGAACCGCCAGACGTCCGGGGACACCGACTCCTGGGGCGAGCGTTACGGCTTCGGCATCGTCTCGCTGGTCCTGGCGGTCCCGCTGTCCGCGATCGGCGGCGGCATCGCCAACCTGTCGGGCCTGCTGATCGCCTGGACGGGCATCGTCGGCGTGAACGTGGTCCAGGCGGTACGGGTGAACCCGGGCCTCTTCCAACGCCGCCGCAAGTCCAACGACAAAGACCACTGGGAAGACTGACACCAAGTCAAAACAGAAAAGCGCCCACTACCGCAGCCATCAATCGAGCAACCCCGACGGCGAGCAACCAGGTCCGCGAAAGCGGCGCCGGTTCAGGCGCAAAGGGGGCCGCGAAATAGGCGGGGACCGCCGCACCCCCGTTGCCGGGGGGCGGGACGACGGCGGTCCCCGCGGGGGACGCGGGCCGGGTCAGGGCCAGGCGTACGCGTCCATGGCGTCGATGGAGGTCCGGGAGCCGCTCCGGAGGTCCTTGACGCCGTTCGGCGTCGGCCCGGGCGGGGAGCCGCTCCCGCCCTGCCGACACCCACTAATGTGCCGGACGCGTGTTAAGCGGGTGCTGCGCGGACGTGACACGCTCGTACCACTTCCGCGAAGCCGTGCCCACGGCAGGACACCGCAAGTTCGCCGTGGACACGGGCGGTTCACCGGAGGTTCGCCGTCACTTGCCCGTCTGGGCCAGGAAGGCCAGCAGGTCCTGCCGGCTGACCACTCCGGTCGGCTTGCCCTCGACGAGGACGATGGCCGCGTCTGCCTTGCCGAGCACCGCCATCAGGTCGCCGACCGGCTCGCCGGAGCCGACCTGCGGCAGCGGCGAGGACATGTGCTGCTCCAGCGCGTCGTCGAGGGAGGCGCGCTTGTTGAACAGGGCGTCCAGCAGCTCGCGTTCGACGACGGAGCCGACGACCTCGGCGGCCATCACGTCGGGGTGGCCGGCGCCGGGCTTGACGACCGGCATCTGGGAGACGCCGTACTCGCGCAGCACCTCGATGGCCTGGCCGACCGTTTCGTCGGGGTGCATGTGGACGAGGGACGGCATGTGGCCGTGCTCCTTGTCGTTGAGCACGTCGGCGACGCGGGCGCTCGGGCCCTCGTCCTCCAGGAAGCCGTAGTCGGCCATCCACTCGTCGTTGAAGATCTTGCTGAGGTAGCCGCGGCCGCTGTCCGGGAGCAGTACGACGACCACGTCGTCCTCGGTGAGCCGCTCGGCGACCTCCAGCGCGGCCACCACGGCCATGCCGCAGGAGCCGCCCACCAGCAGACCCTCCTCCTTGGCGAGGCGGCGGGTCATCTGGAAGGAGTCCTTGTCGGACACCGGGACGATCTCGTCGGCGACCGTGCGGTCGTAGGCGGTCGGCCAGAAGTCCTCGCCGACGCCCTCGACGAGGTAGGGGCGGCCGGAGCCGCCGGAGTAGACCGAGCCCTCCGGGTCGGCGCCGATGACCTTGACCTTGCCGTCGCTGACGTCCTTCAGATAGCGGCCGGTGCCGGAGATGGTGCCGCCGGTGCCGACGCCCGCCACGAAGTGGGTGATCTTCCCCGCCGTCTGCTCCCACAGCTCGGGGCCGGTGGAGTGGTAGTGGGAGAGCGGGTTGTTGGGGTTGGAGTACTGGTCGGGCTTCCACGCGCCGGGCGTCTCACGCACCAGACGGTCGGAGACGTTGTAGTAGGAGTCCGGGTGCTCCGGGTCCACGGCGGTCGGGCACACGACCACCTCCGCCCCGTAGGCGCGCAGCACGTTGATCTTGTCGGTGCTCACCTTGTCGGGGCACACGAAGATGCACTTGTAGCCCTTCTGCTGGGCCACGATGGCGAGCCCGACCCCGGTGTTGCCGCTGGTCGGCTCGACGATGGTGCCGCCGGGCTTGAGCGCGCCGCTCTCCTCCGCGGCCTCGATCATGCGCAGGGCGATGCGGTCCTTCACGGATCCGCCGGGGTTGAAGTACTCCACCTTGGCAAGGACGGTCGCCTTGATGCCCCTGGTCACGCTGTTGAGCCTCAGCAGCGGGGTGTTGCCGACGAGGCTGATCATCGAGTCGTGGAATTGCACCGTTGTCTCCGGATGCTGCAAAAAGTTGTGGTCGTGGATATTCCGCCAGCCTACGGCCCCGCGGGGTCGTTCACTCGCAGTTGAGATTGACCGACGGTCCGTACGGGGCAAGGAGTGGTTGTACGGGTACGAGGAGGTGGCGGCAACGCATGACCAGGATGTCGAGGGCGAGGGTGGCCCGGCGCATCGCGGCCGGCGCGGCCTACGGCGGTGGCGGGGCGGGGCTGGCGGGCGTGGCCGTGGTGGGGCTGCTGCTGGCGGAGATGCGGCTGGCGAGACGGCATGTGGGCAACGGGGTGAGTCCCCAGGTGCCGAAGGCGCAGGGCTTGTACGGCGCCTCCTATACGGTGCCCGGTGAGCCGCCGCTGCGGCTGACCATGCTGGGCGACTCCACGGCCGCGGGCCAGGGTGTGCGCCGCGGCGGGCAGACGCCGGGCGCGCTGCTGGCGTCCGGTCTCGCCGCGGTCGCCGAACGGCCGGTGCAATTGCGCAACGTCGCGCTGCCCGGCGCCTGCTCCGACGACCTGGAACGGCAGGTGGCGCTCGCGCTGGCCGACCAGGACCGGGTCCCGGACGTCTGCGTGATCATGATCGGCGCGAACGACGTCACCCATCGCATGCCGCCCACCCGCTCGGTGCGCTGCCTGTCCACGGCGGTACGGCGGCTGCGCACGGCCGGCGCGGAGGTGGTGGTCGGCACCTGCCCCGACCTGGGCTCGGTGGAGCCGGTGCAGCAGCCGCTGCGCTGGCTGGCGAAACGCGCCTCGCGGCAGCTCGCGGCCGCCCAGACGATCGGCGTGGTCGAGCAGGGCGGCCGTACCGTGTCGCTCGGTGATCTGCTGGGCCCGGAGTTCGCGGCCAACCCGCGCGAGCTGTTCGGCCCCGACAACTACCACCCGTCCGCCGAGGGGTACGCCACCGCCGCGATGGCGGTGCTGCCGACCGTCTGCGCGGCCCTCGCCCTGTGGCCGACCGAGGACGAGAGGCCGGACCTGTCCCGCAACGAGGGCTTCCTGCCGGTGGCCCGCGCCGCGGCCGAGGCGGCGTCGGAGGCGGGCACGGAGGTCACCGCGGCGATGCCGACCGGCCCACGCGGCCCCTGGGCCCTCCTCAAGCGCCGCCGCAGACGCCGCGTCCAGGAACCAGAACCCTCCCCGTCACAGACCCCGGCCCACCCGTCATAACGCCCCAGCTGCAGCCACCCCAGGGGCGCGGGGACCTGCGCAGCCCTTCAGGAGCGCGAGGAACCGCGCGATCTTTCTGGGGGTGCGGGGACCTGCGCAATCCCTGAGGGACGCGGGGAACAGCGCAGCCTTGAAGGGGCGCGGGGAACTGCGCGATCTCTGAGGGGCGCGGGGAACTGCGCGAACGCCCCCACAAACCCGCACCCGCCCACAGCCGGCCGCCCCCACCCACCTAAGCAAGCGCTTGGAAAAGAGGCCCTCATCACACACCGATACCGGTGACCGACAGCCTACGTACCGGTAATTTCGCCCGGGAAGCCCTACCGACGTCGTCTGGAGCCGTGATGCCCGAAGCCGTGATCGTCTCTGCCGCCCGCTCCCCCATCGGCCGCGCCTTCAAGGGCTCCCTCAAGGACCTGCGCCCGGACGACCTCACCGCCACGATCATCCAGGCCGCCCTCGCCAAGGTCCCCGAGCTGGACCCGCGCGACATCGACGACCTGATGCTCGGCTGCGGTCTGCCCGGCGGCGAGCAGGGCAACAACCTGGGCCGGATCGTCGCGGTGCAGATGGGCATGGACCACCTGCCGGGCTGCACGATCACCCGCTACTGCTCCTCCTCGCTCCAGACCTCCCGCATGGCGCTGCACGCCATCAAGGCCGGCGAGGGCGACGTCTTCATCTCGGCCGGTGTCGAGGTGGTCTCCAGCTTCGTCAAGGGCAACTCCGACAGCCTGCCCGACACGCACAACCCGTTCTTCGCCGAGGCCGAGGCCCGCACCGAGGCCGTCGCCGCGTCGACCGGTTCCACCTGGCACGACCCGCGCGAGGACGGCCTCGTGCCGGACGCCTACATCGCGATGGGCCAGACCGCGGAGAACCTCGCCCGCCTCAAGGGCATCACCCGCGCGGAACTGGACGAGTTCGGCGTCCGCTCGCAGAACCTCGCCGAGGAAGCCATCAAGAAGGGCTTCTGGGAGCGCGAGATCACCCCGGTGACCACCCCCGACGGCACGGTCGTCTCCCAGGACGACGGCCCCCGCGCGGGCGTCACCCTGGAGGGCGTCTCGGGCCTGAAGCCGGTCTTCCGCCCCGACGGCCTGGTCACCGCCGGCAACTGCTGCCCGCTCAACGACGGCGCCGCCGCCCTGGTGATCATGTCCGACACCAAGGCCCGCGAGCTCGGCCTGACCCCGCTCGCCCGCATCGTCTCCACCGGCGTCTCCGGCCTGTCCCCGGAGATCATGGGCCTCGGTCCGGTCGAGGCCTCCAAGCAGGCCCTCACCCGCGCCGGCCTGACCGTCGACGACATCGACCTGGTCGAGATCAACGAGGCGTTCGCCGCGCAGGTGATCCCCTCCTACCGCGACCTCGGCATCGACCTCGACAAGGTCAACGTCAACGGTGGCGCCATCGCCGTCGGCCACCCCTTCGGCATGACCGGCGCCCGCATCACCGGCACGCTGATCAACTCCCTGCAGTTCCACGACAAGCAGTTCGGTCTGGAGACCATGTGCGTGGGCGGCGGCCAGGGCATGGCGATGGTCATCGAGCGCCTGAGCTGACCGACCCGGGGTGACCGCGAAGGCACCCACCGTCACGCGGCGGCCCGGACTCCGAGAACCCCTCGGACTCCGGGCCGTTTTGTGATCCAATCTCCCTCAGGATGTGACCTATCTCCCTCCAGAACGGGATACCCGCAGCTCAGCGCCGTTTCGTACCAGACCCCGGACTGAAGAACCTGTCCGTTTCGTGACGTTACGCACTGACAGCTGGTTAGTCCGCCCTTCAAGCTGTTGTAGGAAGTCGGGGGTCGACTTTGAACCGGGAGTACGTCAGTGAGCGCCATGCCGATCGCCTTGCTGGTCACCACGGCCGCCACCGGCGCCGTGGGCGTCGCCGTCCTGCGCAGCCTCGCGGGGCTGCGTCGCCAGGTCGCCGCCCTGCGCACCGAGCTCGCTGAGGGCCGCGCCTCCGTGCGCGCCCTCGTGCCCGCCGCCCGTGGCAGCGCCGACGCCGACGAGATACGCGCCGCCGTCGCCGAGGCGCTGGCCGAGGAGCGCGAGCGCGAGCTGGCCGAGGCCCGGGCCTTCTGGGCCGCGCAGGAGGCCCGTGACGCCTCCGACGCGCCCTCGCTGCTGGGCCTGGCCGACAACGATCTGTTCCTGCCCCGCCAGTCGGACTTCGTGGGCATAGAGCCGCTGGAGCCGGTGACCGAGGCGGGCGTCGAGGCCGACGAGTTCGCCGGGGAGTCTCCGGAGCTGGCCGCGGCCCGTCGCCGCCACCCCTCCCACCCGGACTTCGTCCCGGTGGCCTCGCCCGTGGTCAACGACCACGAGCGCACCCTCACCACGCTGGAGGACCTCGCCGCCTCCGAGACCGAGCTGACCGACGTCCGGCCGGGGCCGCTCGGCACGCTCGACGTCTATGTCTTCGCCGACGGCACGACGCTGTGCATGACGCCGGGGCACAAGGAGACCGCGGAGCGGTTGGCGTCCGCCCTGGGGGCCGGGCAGAAGCCTCACCTTCTGGGGGGCTCGGGGATCTCCGGTGCGTACACACTCACGTTCGTGTGTGGCGAGGAGAACGTGTACGTCCTGGCCGACCGGGTCATAGCGTCCCTCTGAGGTGCGGGTGACCGCGTGCGCCCCGTCGAGGGCGGTGCGTGTCCGGCCGCGGGCTGTCGTGGGCTTGTCGCGCAGTTCCCCGCGCCCCTGAGAGAGCGGGGCGTCGTCATTCGGCCGCGGGCCGTCGTCGGGTTTTCGCGCGGTTCCCCGCGCCCCTGAGAGAGCGGGGCGTCGTCATTCGGCCGCGGGCCGTCGTCGGGTTTTCGCGCGGTTCCCCGCGCCCCTGGGAGGGCTGGTGCCGTCGTTCGGCCGCCGGTCGTCGTGGGTTTTCGCACAGTTCCCCGCGCCCCTGGGAGAGCCGGGCGTCGGGGGTTCGCGCAGTTCCCCGCGCCGCTGGAGGAGTGGGCGGCTGTGGTCAGACGCCGGCTCTTTTCTGGGCCTCCTCGATCAGGCGCACTGCCGAGGCGACCTCGTCGTCGGTGTGCAGGACCACCGCGAGGTCACGCGCGGCGACCGTCACCTGGTCCGCGGCGGCGAACATCCCCGCGTCCGGCATGTCCCGGGGCTCCAGCCCCTCAAGCTCCTGCGCCCACCGGGCCAGGGACCTCGCCAACTGCAGGGCCTCCGCCGCGCCGCTGCGCTGCAGCCTGCTCTGCGGTGCCGCCCTCAGCCGGTCGGCGAAGTGATCCACGGCCTGGATGAGCCCCGTCGTATCAACCACCCCGCGAGACTACGCGCCGCGACAGCACAGTTGCCAATACGCGAGCGCACTGTTGCCAACACGCGAACGCTCAGGCACGGTGACCTGAAGGACCGGCTTACATCCCCTGCGTCCGGAGGCGCCGATGTCCCACGTCCTCTCCGAGGAGACCCACCGCAACATGCTCGCCCGCATCCCGCACTGCACCGGTCGTGAGGTCTCCGACTGGCTGCGCACCGTCGAAGAAGGCCCCTCCCTCTTCCGCTTCGAGGAGAAGGTCAGCTGGCTGCGCCACGAGTACAACCTCGCGTACGGCCACGCCAAGGCGATCGTCCACGAGTACGACCTGAGGAGGGCCGCGCGCAAACTGCTCTGAGCGCGCAGGACGGACAGGACCACACCGAGACGGCACGAAGACGCCGAAGGGCCCCGGGACGACCCCGGGGCCCTTTCACGTCAGGCGATCAGGTGCTCAGCGGCACCGCTGATCAGTCGTCACCGCTGAAGATGGCGACCAGACGCAGCATCTCGACGTAGATCCACACCAGCGTCATGGTCAGGCCGAAGGCGGCCAGCCAGGACTCCTCGCGCGGCGCGCCGTAGGCGATGCCGTCCTCGATCTGCTTGAAGTCGAGCGTCAGGAAGAAGGCGCCGAGCACGATGGCGAGGATGCCGACGATCGCGCCGAGCGGGCCGAAGCTGCGCAGTCCGCCGTCCTCGGCGACACCGAAGACGACCAGCAGGAGGTTGACCGCCATGACCAGGATGAAGGCCATGGCGATCGCCATGCCGATGCGGGCGTAGCGCGCGGTGACCCGGACCCAGCCCGCCTTGTAGACGACGAGCGTGGCGGCCGAGACGGCCATGGTGCCGAGCACCGCCTGGAAGGGCGCGCCGGACCAGCGGCTGTTGAACATCTCGCTGATCACGCCGAGGAAGACGCCCTCGAAGGCGGCGTACGCCAGGATCAGCGCGGGCGAGGCCTTGCGCTTGAAGGACTGCACCATCGCCAGCACGAACGCGATGAGCGCGGCGCCGATGGCGAGGCCGTAGCTGGTCGACGACACCGGCAGCAGGACCCACGCGAGGACGGCGCCGAGCGTGACGGTGCCGAGCGTGAGTCCGGTGCGCATGACGACGTCGTCCATCGTCATACGGCCGGTGGTGGCCGGGGCCTGCGGCGGGGTGCCGTACTGAAGGTCCTGCTGCGCGTAAGGGTTCTGCGCGTAGGGGTTGCCGCCCGCCGGCTGGGCGTACGGGTTGCCCTGCGTACCGACAGCCCCGGCCTGCGGCGCGGTGTTGAAGCCCGCGTAGCCGTTGTCGCGGCTGAACCCCCGTCGCGAGAAGACCGGGTTGCTGCTCCTCATTTCACTCCTCCATGGCCGCACAGCGCGGCCTTGGCTCAAGAGTAATGGAAAGGCAAAGGGAAGACCCTAGTGCTTGGGGAGGATCTTTCCCCTGTTGTGCTGCACAACACGCTACGCGGCCCGGTGATTCCCGCCACTGCCGGGGCGTGCTCATGACGAACCCGGTACACATCCGGAACCGGCCGGAGACCGTCTCCCCGGCCGCGGGGAGGAGCACCCGCGGCGGTCGGACGACCGACCCCGCCGGGAGGACGGGACACCTCCCGCCTCGAGGACGGTGCGCCTCCTGTCGCGAGGACGGGGGGACACCTCTCCGTCGCGAGGACGGGGCGCCCCCGGCCCGGGAGTGGATCGCACCCCCGACCCCGGAGTGGGCGCCCCCCGGCCCCGGAGTGTTCGAGGGAATAGAACGAAGGTTCGTTCACGGGGGCGGATCGACATCGGAGGTGCCCGGAACCGGACTCGAACCGGTACGCCCGCGAGGGGCAGCGAGGTTTAAGCTCGCCGTGTCTGCATTCCACCATCCGGGCAGGCCATTGGGCTCCGCTTCGAGGTTCGAGCCTATCGGGACGCGTCCCCCGAACAGCGGGCGTACGACCCGATGTTGTCTTATTTTATTGATGTCTGAGTGAGCATCAGACCACGGTACGGGCCATCCGCACTCGCCAATAGCCTTGCGTGCGGCAGGGTGCCGTGCATGCGGAATGACGGAATTTCACCGTCTCGACCGATGGGGTCTGTGAGGTCCGGACCGTCACTCCGTCAGGACCCCGTCAGAACCCCGTCGGGCCTGGCTCAGGGCTCCGTTCACCCTCCGGTCGTTCTCCACCGGAACTCGAGTGGAACTCGAGCCGGTTCCGCGCCCGCCTCCGCGGCGGCTCTCGAGTAGGGGTCGACCGTCATCCCCAGGTATGACGGCCGGGCGCCCGGTGCGACCGCAGACTGCCCCGGGAACCGGAACAGCGGCTGACTCCACGCGCTCCCCGCGCCGGGACGATGGACACGTCCCCCGACATCCCGTCCCGACAGGAGCGCCTCCCCGTGACCACGACCCCTCTCGCCGACCGCGCCACCGCGGTGGCCGCACGTGCCACGGAGCTGTCCAAGATCTACGGACAGGGCGAGACCCAGGTGGTCGCCCTGGACCGGGTCTCCGTCGAGTTCCACCAGGCCCAGTTCACCGCGATCATGGGCACCTCCGGCTCCGGCAAGTCCACGCTGATGCACTGCGTGGCCGGCCTCGACAGCTTCTCCTCCGGATCGGTGCGCGTCGGCGACACCGAACTGGGCTCCCTGAAGGACAGGCAGCTCACCAAGCTGCGCCGGGACAAGATCGGCTTCATCTTCCAGGCGTTCAACCTGCTGCCCACGCTGACCGCGCTGGAGAACATCACGCTCCCCATGGACATCGCGGGCCGCAAGCCGGACAAGCAGTGGCTGGACACCGTCATCGAGATGGTCGGCCTGTCGGGGCGGCTTTCACACCGGCCCTCGCAGCTCTCCGGCGGCCAGCAGCAGCGGGTCGCGGTCGCCCGCGCGCTCGCCTCCCGGCCCGACATCGTCTTCGGCGACGAGCCCACCGGAAACCTCGACTCCCGCTCCGGCGCCGAGGTGCTCGGCTTCCTGCGCAACTCCGTGCGCGAGCTGGGCCAGACGGTCGTGATGGTCACCCACGACCCGGTCGCCGCCGGGTACGCCGACCGCGTCGTCTTCCTCGCCGACGGCCGCATCGTGGACGAGATGTACGACCCGAGCGCCGACACGGTCCTCGACTTCATGAAGCAGTTCGACGCGAAGGGCCGTACCTCCTGATGTTCCGCACCGCCCTGCGCAACGTCCTCGCGCACAAGGCCCGGCTCCTGATGACCGTGCTCGCCGTGATGCTCGGCGTCGCCTTCGTCTCCGGGACCCTCGTCTTCACCAACACCCTCTCCAGCGCCCTCCAGAACAGCTCCGCCAAGGGGTACGACCAGGTCGACGTGGCCGTCGCGCCCGAGCACCGGGCGGCCTCCGGCGACCGGGTCGGCGAGACGCCCCGGCTGACGCAGGCCCTGCTGCGGGCCAGTGCCGAGGTACCCGGCGCCGCCTCCGCCACCGGTGTGGTCACCGGCTTCACCGCCATCGCCGACAAGGACGGCAAACTCGTCGGCGGCGGCTTCCAGTCCCAGGGCAGCAACTACTGGGACGCCTCCGGCAGGCCCGACGCGCGCTACCCGCTGACCGAGGGCCGCGCCCCGCACGGCGCCGGCGAGGTGCTGCTCGACTCCCGCACGGCCGACCGCGCCGGCTACCGGGTCGGCGACACCGTACGGCTCTCCGTCGACGGGCCCGTGCTCACGCCGGAGGTCACCGGAATCTTCACCACCGACGACGGCAACGTCGCCGCGGGCGGCAGCCTCGCCCTGTTCGACACGGCCACCGCCCAGCGGCTGTTCGGCAAGCCCGGCACCTACGACCAGATCGAGGTGAAGGCCGCCGCCGGCACCTCCCAGGCCACGCTGAAGTCCGCCCTCGACAAGGCCCTGCCGAAGGACCTCGTGGAGACCACGACCGCGCGGCAGCTCGCCGACGAGCAGGCGGAGATGATCTCCGCCTCGATGAGCGGGCTGAAGCAGGGCCTGCTGGTCTTCGCCGGGATCGCCCTGTTCGTCGGCACGTTCATCATCGCCAACACCTTCACCATGCTGGTCGCCCAGCGCACCAGGGAACTGGCCCTGATGCGCGCGGTCGGCGCCTCTCGGCGGCAGGTCACGCGGTCGGTGCTGATCGAGGCGTTCGTGGTCGGCGCGGTCGCCGGTGTGACCGGACTGCTCGCGGGCGTCGGGATCGGCGCCGGGCTGCGCGCGCTGATGGGCACCCTCGGCGCGACCGTCCCCGACGGCCCGCTGGTCGTCTCCCCCGGCACGGTCGCCACCGCCCTCGCGGTCGGTGTCGTGATCACCATGCTGGCCGCGTGGCTGCCCGGCCGCCGCGCCGCGAAGATCCCGCCGGTGGCGGCGATGAGCAGTGTGCACGCCAAGGCGACCGCCAAGTCGCTGGTGCTGCGCAACATCCTCGGCGCGCTGTTCTCCGCGGCCGGTGTGGCGGTCGTTCTGACCGCGACGACGATGGACGGCTCCGACGGCCAGGCCCCCATGGGTCTCGGCGCGGTGCTGCTGATCATCGGCGTGTTCGTCCTGACGCCGCTGCTGTCGCGCCCGCTGATCGCGGCCGCCGCCCCGCTGCTGAGGGTGTTCGGTGTCTCAGGAAAGCTGGCCCGGCAGAACTCGGTGCGCAACCCGCGCCGTACGGCCGCCACGGCGTCGGCGCTGATGATCGGCCTGACCCTGATCACCGGCATGACCGTGATGGCGGGCAGTCTGCAGAAGTCGATCGACAAGATGGCCTCGTCCTCCCTGAAGGCCGACTACGTCGTCACCATGGCCAACGGCAACGACATGGCCCCTGACGTCGAGGAGCGGCTGAGGAAGGTCGAGGGCGTCAGCGCCACCAGCCCGATGCGCAACTCCCCCTCCCGGATCGACGGCGAGACGGAGTTCCTGACCGGTGTCACCGGCTCCGCCATCGGCTCGCTCACCGACCTCCCCGTCGAAAGCGGCTCCTTCACTGTCTCCGGGGCGAAGGCGGTGGTCGACGACGAGACCGCGAAGTCGCACGGCTGGCGGGCCGGTTCGGCCTTCACCGTGGCCTACGAGGACGGCGCCCGGCAGCGGCTGACGGTGGCCGGCGTCTACCAGGGCAACGACATGATCAGCGGCATCCTGGTGGACAACGCCGCGCTCGCCCCGCACCAGGACGAGCCCCGTGACATGACGGTCATGGTGAAGACGTCGCAGGGCACCTCGGATGCCGTCAAGGACCGTCTGGAGAAGGCCCTCGGCGCCAACCCGGCGATCCTCGTCCAGGACAAGCAGGACATCTCCAACGAGATCGCGAAGATGTTCACGCTGATCCTGAACATGGTCTACGGCCTGCTGGCCATGGCCGTGATCGTCGCGGTCCTCGGCGTCATCAACACCCTGGCGATGTCCGTGTTCGAGCGCTCCCAGGAGATCGGCATGCTCCGCGCGATCGGCCTGGACCGCCGCGCCGTGAAGCGGATGGTCCGGCTGGAGTCGCTGGTGATCTCCCTGTTCGGCGGCGTGCTCGGCATCGGTCTGGGCGTGTTCTTCGGCTGGGCCGCGGGTGAGCTGCTGGGCACCCGGATGGCGACGTACGAACTGGTCCTGCCCTGGAGCCGGATGGGGCTGTTCCTGCTGCTGGCCGGGGTGGTCGGGGTGCTGGCCGCGCTGTGGCCGGCCCGCCGCGCGGCCCGTCTGAACATGCTGACGGCCATCAAGTCCGAGTAGCCGCGGCGGCCGTGGGGAAGGGGACCCGTTCTGTGGAGTGGGTCCCCTTCGGTGTGCGGAGGTCAGTGCCAGGTGCGGGGGCGCAGCGGCAGGCCGGAGTCGCCGGGGGCGGCGGCGCGCACCGCGAGCACCTGGTTGACGCCGATGCGGTTGTGCTCGAAGGCGAGCGCGCAGGCGGCCATGTAGAGGTGCCAGACGCGGGCGCGGCCGGGCCCGGCCAGACGCGCGGCGCGGTCGAGGCCGGTCTCCAGGTTGGTCACCCAGCGGCGCAGGGTGAGGGCGTAGTGCTCGCGCAGCGACTCCACGTCGCGGACCTCGAACCCGGCCCGTTCCAGCTGGGTGACGGTGACGCCGACGGGCTGGAGCTCGCCGTCGGGGAAGACGTAGGCGTCGATGAAGGCGTCGACGTGGTAGGCGGCCTCGTCGCCCTGCGGGCGGCGGGCGATCTGGTGGTTGAGCAGGCGTCCGCCGGGCTTGAGGAGGGCGTGCAGCTCCCGGGCGTACTCCAGGTACTTCTCGGCGCCGACGTGCTCGGCCATGCCGATGGAGGAGATCGCGTCATAGGGTCCGTCGGCGACGTCCCGGTAGTCCTGCACCCGGATCTCGACGCGGTCGGTGAGTCCCTCGTCGGCGACGCGTTTGCGGGCGTAGGCGGCCTGTTCCTGGGACAGGGTGACCCCGACGACGCTCACGCCGTGCTCCCGGGCGGCGTGGATCGCCATCGAGCCCCAGCCGCAGCCGACGTCGAGCAGCCGCTGACCGGGGCTCAGACCGAGCTTGCGGCTGACGAGTTCGAGCTTGTCGCGCTGGGCGTCCTCCAGGGTGGCCCCTTCCCCGGCGGCTCGCCAGTACGCGCAGGAGTACACCATCGAGGGGCCGAGGACGAGTTCGTAGAAGTCGTTGCCGACGTCGTAGTGGTGGCTGATGGCGCGGCGGTCGGTGCGGCGGGTGTGCAGATGGCCGGGGCGGCGCACCTCCTCGCGCGGCGGGGCGGGCGGCAGCCCGGGCCCGGCGAGCCGGAACAGCCCGGCGACGGCCGACCGTACGCCGGGGTCGCGCAGGGCCTCCAGGGCGCCGCGGGTGTTCTCCCCGCGCTCCCAGACGAGGCCGGCGACCAGGTCGAGGACGGCGTAGAAGTCGCCCTCGACCTCCAGGTCGCCGGCCACCCAGGCGCGGGCCAGGCCGAGTTCGCCGGGCTTCCACAGCAGCCGGCGCAGCGCGCGGCGGTTGCGGACCACCAGCACCGGTGTGTCCGGCGGGCCCGCCTGCGAACCGTCCCAGGCGCGGATTCGGACCGGGAGGGGGACTCCCAGCACCTGTTCGAGAAGGCTCTGAAGCCGCGGCGCGGCGTCGGCCATGGCGCACACCTCCGATCGGGGCGTCCCCGGCTCGGCGGAGGGGTGCGGCGGGGAGCGCGGTCCCGGAATGTCTGACACCACGTAAACACCTGCGCCCCCGGCCCGCAGTCCCCCACGCGCGTCACATCCGGGCAAATCCTCCGCAGGGAGGCCCCTTCCGCTACTGCGGGAACGTCGCCGCGACGGGGAGCGTCTGCGTGGAGGCGCCGGAGACGCCCTGGGCGCTCGCCTTCAGCAGCAGGCTGGTCGGAGCGTCGGCCGGTCCCGTGAACAGGTCGGCGTCGCCGTCGCGGTCGAGGTCGCGCAGGCGGACGTGGAACCCGAACCGCTCGTAGGCCGTGAGGTTGCCCGGAACGCCTGCCGTGGCCCGGGTGATCCACTGCGAGCCGGTGCCGGTCAGGCCCTGCCGGCCGCCGCGCAGGATGTGCAGTCCGCCGGCCTGCGCGGCCGTGCCGACCTTCTCCTCGGGCACCGACACGGCGAGGTCCGGGTAGCCGTCGCGGTTGGTGTCGCCCGCGGAGAGGTCGTTGCCGAAGCCCTCGTTCGCCGCGGCGACCGTGGCCACGCCCGCGGTGGACTGGGCGAGGCGGTACTTGGTGCCGGGGCCGGTCGAGGTGCCGCGGACGACCACCACCGAGCCCGCGCCGTTGCCGTAGCGGGTGTCGGAGACGGCGAGGTCGCCGTAGCCGTTCCTGTCGAAGTCGGCGATGACGCCGGTCGGGTCGTAGTCGGGGAGGGTGCCGTTGATCGCGGTGATCCTGCCGCGCTTGACGGTGGGGCCTCCGGCCAGGAACCAGGCGTCCTGGGTCATCCTGTTGTTGCGGTAGCCCTGGCCGAGGACGTACAGGTCGGTGGCGCCGTCCTTGTTGACCCGTCCGGCGACGAGGCCGGTGGGCTCCAGGGTGACGGTGATGTCCGGCCGGTGCCTGGTGACGGGGCCGGTGGTGCCGGTGGTGGAGAAGCCGCCCCGGTATACGGAGACCGTGTCGACGCCGTCAGCGACGGCCAGGTCGGGCTTGCCGTCGCCGTTGAAGTCGCCGGTCTCCAGTTCGTTGCCGAACCCGTAGTAGCTGGCGGGGGTGTTCTTCAGGCGGGTGGCCTTGGTGCCGAGGCCGGAGGGCGCGCCCCACATGATGGTGACCGCGCCCGCGGCGACCTTGGTGCCGACCTTCTCGGAGTTGTCGGCGACGGCGAGGTCGGCGTAGCCGTCCCGGTTGAGGTCGGCCGCCGCGAGGTCCTCGCCGAAGCCGTCGGCGTACCCGCCCGCGTCCCCGGCGGTTCCGGGCACGCCGGCGCTGTTCTGGGTGAAACGCTTCTTCACGGTGCCGGGGCCGGTGGCCGTCCCGTAGGTGACGGTGAACTCGCCCCAGCCGGGCGCCGCGTAGTCGCGGAAGCCGTCGCCGTTGAAGTCGTCGGCGAACCTGGCGGGCGCCGCGGCCGCCGGGGCCGTGGAGAGGGCCAGTGTCCCGCCGGCCGCGACGGCTACGGCGACGGCCGCCACGAGGGCGGCGCGGAGCGGGCGGGGGGTGGTGCGCATGAGCATGTGTCTCCTGCTGACGGGACGGCCGCACGGTGATCGACTGCGGCGCAACACCAGGAAGACACCCGGGCGGGCGCGAGGGTTGTACGCGGCTCGCCGCCTTGTGCCCGGTATGCCGAAGGGCCTCCCGCACCACGGATGGCGGGAGGCCCTTCGGGACGACCGTGAGGTCAGGAGGCCTTGGCCTTCTCCTCGGTCTTCGGAGCGGCGGCGGCCAGGGCCGGAGCCGGCTTGGCGGCCTCGTAGAACTCCTCGCGGGGAGTCTCCAGGGCGCCGAGGGAGACGACCTCGCGCTTGAGGAACATGGCGAGCGTCCAGTCCGCGAAGACACGGATCTTGCGGTTGAAGGTCGGCATGGCCAGACCGTGGTAACCGCGGTGCATGTACCAGGCGAGACGGCCCTTGAGCTTGATCTTCATCTTGCCCATGACGATCATCGCGACGCCCTTGTGCAGGCCGAGACCGGCGACCGCACCCTTGTTCGCGTGCTCGTAGTCCTTCTGCGGGAAGCCCCGCATACCGGAGATCACGTTGTCGCCGAGGACCTTGGCCTGGCGCAGCGCGTGCTGGGCGTTCGGCGGGCACCAGGCGTTCTCGTTGCCGGCCTTGCGGCCGACGAGGTCCGGGACCTGGGCGTTGTCGCCGGCGGCCCAGATGTAGTCGGTGCCCTGGACCTGGAGGGTCGTCCGGGTGTCGACGTGGCCGCGGGGGCCGAGCGGCAGACCGAAGCGGGCGAGGGCCGGGTTGGGCTTGACGCCGGCGGTCCACACGATCGTGTTGGAGTCGACCTCCAGCCCGTTCTTCAGCACCACGTGGCCGTCGACGCAGGAGTCCATCGAAGTGGAGAGGTAGATCTCCACACCGCGGCTCTCCAGGTGCTCCTTGCCGTACTGGCCGAGCTTGGGGCCGACCTCGGGAAGGATCTTGTCGGCGGCGTCGACGAGGATGAAGCGCATGTCCTCGCGGGAGACGCTGGTGTAGTACTTGGCCGCGTCGCGGGCCATGTCCTCGACCTCACCGATGGTCTCCGCGCCGGCGAAGCCGCCGCCGACGAAGACGAAGGTGAGCGCCTTGCGGCGGATCTCCTCGTCGGTGGTGGAGTCGGCCTTGTCGAGCTGCTCCAGCACGTGGTTGCGCAGGCCGATGGCCTCCTCGATGCCCTTCATGCCGATGCCCTGCTCGGCGAGGCCGGGGATCGGGAAGGTGCGGGAGACCGCGCCGAGGGCGATCACCAGGTAGTCGAAGGGCAGCTCGTACGCCTCGCCGACCAGCGGGGCGATCGAGGCGACCTTGCGGTCCTGGTCGATGCTGGTGACCCGGCCGGTGAGGACCTCCGCCTTGGGCAGCACGCGTCGCAGCGGGACGACGACGTGGCGCGGGGAGATGCTGCCGGCGGCGGTTTCGGGGAGGAAGGGCTGGTAGGTCATGTACGACCGGGGGTCGACGACCGTGACGGTCGCCTCTCCGTAGCGCATCTTCTTCAGGATGCGCCGAGCGGCGTACAGGCCTACGTACCCACCGCCTACTACGAGGATCCTGGGACGCTCCGTGGTGCTCATGCCATCGAGTATCCACCCGCCCCTGGACCGTCGCTCGTGCGCCCCTTCACAAGCTTCTCCGGGGGTTGTGTTA
Organism: Streptomyces sp. NPDC005017; assembly: GCF_042873115.1. Taxonomy (NCBI): domain Bacteria; kingdom Bacillati; phylum Actinomycetota; class Actinomycetes; order Kitasatosporales; family Streptomycetaceae; genus Streptomyces; species Streptomyces sp. NPDC005017. Next base: position 88,223 of record NZ_JBIALD010000015.1, read on the forward strand.
CACTCCGCGACCCACGTGACCCAGGCCACGTTGCGGACAGGGAACGATGATCCGCTACGACCCGTTGTCAATGCCGCGTGAGCTGGCTCTCCCGGCCTCGGGAGCCGTCGTGAGGCCCTCGTGACGCCCCGGTGACCATCACCCCCGAACACGACCCCGTCTCGCATTCGAAGGCCCTCCGGGCCCCCGGAACGGCCTATCGGAGGCCCTTCGGGGGCTCTCGGAGTCGAATTCCTTGTGAAGAACTTCACGAACTTTTCCGCGGAGGTGGCCCGAAGGGCCCCTTGAAGGGGCCCCGGACGCGCTCATACGGTACGCGGAATGCTCAGCCGATTACTACCGATCGGTAAGAAACGCCCTGGTGAGCGCCGGTTTCAGGCCACCGACCAGGCGATGCCGTCGAGGATGTCGTGCTCGCTGACCACGACCTCCGCGGCACCGATCCGCTCCATGACCGACAGCAACACCAGCGCACCCGCCGCGATCACGTCGACCCGGCCCGGGTGCAGGGACGGGATCGCCGCCCGCTCGGCGTGCGTGGAGCCCAGCAGCCGCCCGGTGATCTCGCGGACGGTGTCGTAGGAGACCCGGGAGTGGTGGATGGCCGCCGAGTCGTACTCGGGCAGCCGCTGGGCGATGGCCGACACGGTCGTCACCGACCCGGCCAGGCCCACCAGCGTGTGCGCCTCGCGCAGCGGCACGGTCTCCTCCGCCAGGTCGAGCGCGGCCTCGATGTCGGCCCGCATGGCGGTGATCTGCGCCTCGGCGGGCGGGTCGGTGACCTGGCCCTCGTGCGCCAGATGACGCTCGGTCATCCGCACACAGCCGATGTCCACCGAGCGCGCCGCGCGCACGTGCTCCTCACCCACGACGAACTCGGTCGAGCCGCCGCCGATGTCCACCACCAGGAACGGCCGGCGCAGGTCGGCGCGCCCCGTCAGCTCCCTGGTCGCCCCGGTGAAGGAGAACTCCGCCTCCTGGTCGCCGGTGATGACCTCGGGCTCGACGCCGAGGATGTCCAGGACCCCGCGCACGAAGTCGTCGCGGTTCTCCGCGTCCCGGGAGGCGGAGGTCGCCACGAACCGGAGCCGCTCGGCCCCGTGCTCCTTGATCACGGCCGCGTACTCGCGGCAGGCGGCGAAGGTCCGCTCCAGCGCCTCCGGCGCCAGCCGACCGGTGCGGTCGACGCCCTGGCCGAGCCGCACGATCGTCATCCGTCGGTCCAGGTCGACCAGTTCCCCGGTCGCCGGGTCCGCGTCGGCGACCAGCAGGCGGATGGAGTTCGTACCGCAGTCGATGGCGGCGACACGGGTCATTTGCCGTCCTCCTCGTCCAGGGGCCGCGCGGTGAACCGGCCGTCCACCGTCACGTCCGTCAGCGCGCCCTCGCCGCACGGCGAGCCGGGCGGCGTCACACAGGCGCCCTTGCTCCACCACTCGGGCAGCAGCGCGAGGGCCTCGTCGCCGAGCGGGTTCACCCCGGGGCCGGCCGCCAGCGAGTGCGCGACCAGGACGTGCAGGCACTTGACCCGGTCCGGCATGCCGCCCGCGCTGGGGAAGTTCTTCAGCTCCTCGATCTCGTCGCGGCGCCGGATGTAGTCCTCGTGCGCGGCACGGTAGGACGCGGCCAGCTCCTCGTCGGTGCGGAGCCGCTCGGTCATCTCCTTCATCAGACCGCTCGCCTCCAGCGTGCCGATGGCCGAGTTGGCCTTGGGGCACGTCAGGTAGTAGAGCGTCGGGAAGGGCGTGCCGTCGGGCAGCCGCGGGGCGGTCTCCACGACGTCCGGCTGACCGCACGGGCAGCGGTGGGCGATGGCGCGCAGCCCGCGCGGCGGCCGTCCGAGCTGCTGCTCGAAGGCCTCGACGTCCGCGTCGGTGGGCTCGGTGCGGGGGGTGGTCGGCGGGGGCGTTTCCATCAGGCCTGAAGGTGTCTTTCTGCTATCGGTTCATCGGTCCTGGCGCCGGACCGTCATCGGTTCGACGGCCGGGGCGCGGGACCGTCATCGGTTCAACGGTCCGAGGCGTCGGACTTGTCGACGCCGTCCCAGACGTTGGAGTACCAGGGGCGGTCGGCCGCCCCCGTGTCGGCACGGGACTGCCTGGCCGCGTCCGGGTCGACCACGATGTACCCGGTCTCGCCGGGCATCACGTAGTGCAGCCGCTGCCGGATCTGCTGCTCGGCGTACGCGTCGTCCTGCCAGCGCGCCTTGAGGTCGCGCAGTTGCTCGACCCGCTCCTGGGCCTGCTGCCGCTGCCGCTCCATGTCGGCGATCTCGGCGCGCTGGGCGACGTACTGCCGCATCGGGTAGGCGAGCGCCACCACCAGGGTGCAGACGACCAGGGCGAGCAGCGCGGCCCGGCCGGTGAGCCGGGAGCGGCGGGCCTGGCGGCGGGTCTGGGAGCGGTAGACACGGGCCGCGGTCTGCTCGCCGAGCAGCCGCAGCCGGGTCGCGGTGGAGAACCGGTCCCGGTCCTTCACGGCCATGTTTGCCCGCCTCCCGTTCACGCGCGTACGTCCCCGCACACGGTACGGGACCGAGTACGGGGACGTACGTACGACGCCTCGCAGGAGGCGGTGGCTCAGCCGTGCGTCGGGCCTGCCGGCCCGGGCGGGCCTCAGCCCTTGAAGCGCGGGAAGGCGCTGCGGCCGGCGTAGACCGCGGCGTCGTCGAGGATCTCCTCGATGCGCAGCAGCTGGTTGTACTTGGCGACGCGGTCCGAGCGGGCCGGGGCGCCGGTCTTGATCTGTCCGCAGTTCACGGCGACGGCGAGGTCGGCGATGGTGACGTCCTCGGTCTCGCCGGAGCGGTGGGACATCATGCACTTGAAGCCGTTGCGCTGGGCCATCTCGACGGCGTCCAGGGTCTCGGTCAGCGAGCCGATCTGGTTCACCTTGACGAGCAGGGCGTTGGCGGTGCCCTCCTCGATGCCGCGGGCGAGACGCTCGGGGTTGGTGACGAAGAGGTCGTCGCCGACGATCTGGACCTTGTCGCCCAGCTTGTCGGTGATGATCTTCCAGCCGGCCCAGTCGTCCTCGAACAGCGGGTCCTCGATGGAGACGAGCGGGTACGCCTCGACGAGCTCGGCGTAGTACTCGGTCATCTCGGCGGCGGAGCGCTCCTTGCCCTCGAAGGTGTAGACGCCGTCCTTGTAGAACTCGGACGCGGCCACGTCGAGGGCGAGGGCGATCTGCTCGCCGGGGGTGTAACCGGCCTCCTTGATGGCCTCGAGGATGAGGTCCAGGGCGGCGCGGTTGGACTCCAGGTTCGGGGCGAAGCCGCCCTCGTCGCCGAGGCCGGTGGACAGGCCCTTGGTCTTCAGCACCTTCTTGAGGGTGTGGTAGACCTCGGCGCCCCAGCGCAGGGCCTCGGAGAAGGACTCCGCGCCGATGGGGGCGATCATGAACTCCTGGATGTCCACGTTGGAGTCGGCGTGCGAGCCGCCGTTCAGGATGTTCATCATCGGAACGGGCAGCAGGTGCGCGTTCGGGCCGCCCAGGTAGCGGAAGAGGGGCAGGTCGCTGGCCTCGGAGGCGGCGTGGGCGACGGCGAGGGAGACGCCGAGGATGGCGTTGGCGCCGAGCGAGCCCTTGTTGTCGGTGGCGTCCAGGTCGAACATCGCCTGGTCGATCAGGCGCTGCTCGGTGGCGTCGTAGCCGACGAGCTCCGGGCCGATCTGCTCGATCACGGCGAGGACGGCCTTCTCGACGCCCTTGCCGAGGTAGCGGTTGGGGTCGCCGTCACGGAGCTCGATGGCCTCGAAGGCACCGGTGGAGGCACCGGACGGAACGGCGGCACGACCCGTGCTGCCGTCGTCGAGGCCGACCTCGACCTCGACCGTGGGGTTGCCTCGGGAGTCCAGGATTTCCCGGGCTACGACGACGTCGATGGACGGCACGAGCATCTCCTTCATGGATGTGACGCGGTGGGCAGGCCGCGGGTGTGGCTCTGCGAGACGAGCCTAACCGGCTCCGGCCGATCGGCCAGCCGATGGCTCATCACGTGGACGGAACCGAGAGTAAATTGTTTCTGAACGGAACAAAAGCGTTCCCGGATACGTCTCCGAACTTGGCGGAAACGGGGCTGGCCGCGGAGGTGGGCGACCGAGGGGTGGCTCGGGGCCGTCGCTGGTGGCGGTGGGGTGGGTCGGTGGCGTGGGTCTGCCGGGTGGGTCTGCGGGGGCGCGGTGTTGCGGGTGGTGGGGCGGGTCGGTGGCATGGGTCTGCCAGGTGGGTCTGCGAGGGCGCGGTGTTGCGGGTGGTGGGGCGGGTCGGGGACGGGAGCCCTGCGGGCGGGACAGGTGTCCGGACATGACTCCGCCCCGGCGCGTACGGGGGAAGACGCGCCGGGGCGGGGGCATGGGGGACGGGGGCGGCACCGTGAGGCCGGGAAGCCTGTGGGGACGGGCGACCCCGTGGGCCGGAACGGCCGGTGAGGGGAGGCGAGGCGGAGGCGACTCCGCGGACCGGGGGTCCGTGGGGGGCGGGTCCGTGGGGGCGGGGTGACCTCGTGACGCCGAGGACGTCCCGGGGCCGGAGGCCCGGGGGCTTGAGCGGCCCTGGGGGATCGAAAGTGGTCCGGGGCGGTCCGGGCTGTCCGGTGGGGGCCGGGACAGCCCGGGGCCGGGTGCGGCCGGGGCCCGGTGGGAGCCGGGCCGCGGCGGCCGCGCGGCGGACTACTTCAGGTGCAGCTGCTGACCCGGGTAGATGAAGTCCGCGTCGTCGACGATGTCCTGGTTCAGCTTGAACAGCTTCTGCCAGCCGCCCTTGACCTTGTGCTTCTCGGCGATGGTGCTGAGGCTGTCGCCCTTGACGACCTTGTACTCGCCGTCACCCTTCTTGACCTTCTTGCCGGTCGGGGTGGTGACGGTCTTCTTCGCGGCCGACTTCTTGACGGCGGGGCGCTCCTGCGAACGGGAGGCGCTCTGCTGCTCGGTCGAGCGAGTGTCGGTGCTGGTGCTCGGCTGCGACTCCGGCTGCGCGGGGGCGGCCGGGGCGGCGGAGCCACCGTCGTACGCGGCGCTCGACAGGCCGACGCCGCAGACCGGCCAGGCACCCTTGCCCTGGCCCGCGAGGACCTTCTCGGCGATCTGGATCTGCTGGGACTTGCTCGCCTGGTCGGCGGTGGCGGCGTACTGCGTGCCGCCGTAGGCGGCCCAGGTGGAGGCCGAGAACTGGAGACCGCCGTAGTAGCCGTTGCCGGTGTTGATGGACCAGTTGCCGCCGGACTCGCACTGGGCGACGGCGTCCCACTCGGAGGACGTGGCGGCGGAGGCGCCGCCGGCCGCGATCAGCGGGGCGGCGACCGCGGCGCCGGTCACACCGGCGATGGCGATGGCGCGAGTGGCCTTGGACGGACGACGGTGCTTGCCCTTGCCGGAAAACAGCATGGAGGATCCCCTCACCGACGCCTGCGAGGTGAGCTGTCGGGTTCGGGCCGGTTGAGTTGCCCGGCCGCGCACTCCTCGGTGCGCGGCTTCACCCCAAGCCGGTTCCGGCGTCGAGTCACCTCGACTGCCGGGCCCGGCACTTACCTTGGGTCCCCCGCTCCTGCCTACGGCGCTTACGCGACGACTGTTCCCGGATGGCGCCACTGGCAGGATTCGGCGTTGCGGCGACCGGGGCTCACGTTGGCGAGCGGTCACGACCGTAGACACGCGATTGGCGGAATTTCAAAGACGATCAGGGCGTCTGAGACTCATCCCACACTTTCGCCAAAACGGACATTAGCCATCGAACCGTGACGTGAACTCCCGCTACTTTTCGCCCGGTTCGATACCTACCGCAAGCTTCTGACCGGGCACGATGAGGTTCGGATCGACACCGACCGTCTCGCGGTTACCGGCGTACAGCTCCGACCATCCGCCCTGGAGCTCAAGGGAGTCGGCGATGCCCCAGAGACTGTCGCCCTCCCGGACGGTGTACTCGCCGTCGGCGGCGTCACGCGCGGCGGCGCCGCTGCGCGAGGCGTGACGGCCCGCCGTGTCGCCGTCGCGGCCGTCCTCGGCGGCCGCCTCGCCGTCGGCGCCCGCGCCCTCCTCGGCGCTCGCGCCGCGATGCCGGCCGGTACCGTCCCCGGCCGAACTGTCCGAAGAGCCACCGTTCTCGCCGGACTTGTCCGAATCCTCGGCGTCACCCGCCCCGGAGCCGTCGGCCTCCCGAGACGGGCTCGGGGACGCGGAGGCGGTCCCGTCGGCCTCGGAGTCGGAGTCCGAAGTGGTGGAACTGTCCGACTTGGTCGAGTTGCTGGAATTGCCCGAACCGGCCTCCGAGGAGCCGGAGTCACCGTCCGAGCCACCGTCCGAGTCCGATCCCGACGCACCGGACGAGTCAGAAGTGTCGGTCAATCCCGAAAGTCCCGAATCGTCCCCGTCGGCACCGGTGCCGGCGTCCGCCTCGCCCGAGTCGGCCGTGAGTCCCACGAGCGGACCGCACGTCGGCCACGCCGCGACACCCTGGTCCGCGAGAACGCGCTCGGCGACGGCTATCTGCTGGCGCCGGCTCGCCTGGTCGGGACCCGGGGCGTACTCCAGCCCGCCGTAGCTGTCCCAGTCGAGCTGGCTCAGCCTCAGCCCGCCGTACTGCCCGTACCCGTCGTTCGCGCTCCAGGCCCCTCCCGTCTCGCACTCCGCGACCCGGTCCCAGGTGGAAGCGTCCGCCGCGCTCGCGCCGGAGGCGCCCAGCAACGGGATGGCGATGGCAGAGCCGGTCACTCCTGCCGCGACGACAAGAGCCGGAGCCTGACGGGGGCGACGGTGACGACCGTTCCCGGAGAGCATGCGGAGACCTTTCGGGCGACAGCAACGACCGGCGCGGCGGGTACTGCGAGGCGCCGCGCTGATGGGTGAACGTATAGGCAGACGATCACTTGTCACAAGTTCATGCCGCGCAGATCACGTGAAGATCACAGTGTTGATGGTGTGTCACCTTTGCCCGCGTCAGTTCCACACGGAGAACGGCACGGTCGGGTTGCCCCGGTCTATAGGGATTGGCGCATCTGGTCTGCCGGTTCCGGCGGGTCCACGGGCGTGAACTCGACCGGCAGCGTGCGCAGGCCCCGCATGATGAGGCCGCCGCGCCAGCGCAACTCCTCCGGATCCGCGGCCAGTCGCAGATCCGGCAGCCGGGTGAGCAGGGTGGCCAGCGCGGTCTGCCCCTCCAGCCGGGCGAGCGGGGCGCCGAGGCAGTAGTGGATGCCGTGCCCGTATCCCAGGTGCTGGTTGTCGCGGCGCGCGAGGTCCAGCAGATCCGGGTCGGTGAACCGCTCCGGGTCGCGGTCCGCCGCCGCCAGCACCACCAGCACCGGGTCGCCGGCCGCGATGTCCTGCCCCCCGATCGTCAGCGGCCGGGTGGCGAACCGCCAGGTCGCCAGCTCCACCGGGCCGTCGTAGCGCAGCAGTTCCTCCACCCCGGTCGCGAGCAGACCGCTCTCCCCCGCCGCGAGGGACCGCTGCAGCCGCTCCCGCTCACCGGGGTGGGTGAGCAGCGCGTACGTCCCGTTCCCGATGAGGTTCACGGTGGTCTCGAACCCGGCGAACAACAGGATGAACGCCATCGCCGCCGCCTCGTTCTCGGTGAGGTGCTCCCCGTGGTCGGAGGCGCGGATGAGGCCGGAGATGAGGTCCTCCCCCGCCTCCGCGGTCTCCGGCAGCGCCTCCCGCTTGCGGTGGATCAGCTCGGCGAGATAGCCGCGCATCTTCTTCACCGACCGCGCGACCCCGCCGCGCGGCCCGCCGCCGTGGCGGATCATCATGCCCGCCCAGTCCCGGAAGTCGTCCTGGTCCTCGCGCGGAACGCCCAGCATGTCGCAAATGGCGTAGATGGGCAGGGGGAAGGCGAACTCGTGGATGAGGTCGGCCGAGCCGCGCGCCGCGAACCGGTCGATCAGCTGGTCGGTCAGTTCCTGCACCCGCGGCGCGAACTCCGCGACCCGGCGCGGTGTGAACGCCTTGCTCACCAGCCGCCGGAGCCTGGTGTGGTCCGGTGGGTCGATGTTGAGCAGATGCGTCATCAGCTCGGCCTTGCGCTCGCCGGGGATACCGGTCTTCCCCTTGGCGTGCGCCGGTTCGTCGTGATGCTCCGGGTTCTTCGACAGCCGCGCGTCCGCCAGCGCCTGCTTGGCATCGGCGTACCGCGTGACCAGCCAGGCCTCCACCCCGCTGGGCAGCCGCGTGCGGTGCACGGGCGCGTGCTCGCGGAGCCAGGCGTAGGCGGGGTAGGGGTTGGCCGCGAACTCCCAGCTGAAGAGTTCGGGGGCGGCGGGGGCCGTGCCGTCGGGTGTGGGGCTGGTGGGGTGGGGCTGGTTGGTCACCGACCGACGGTATCGGGTCGGTCCTCCCCTCGGACCGGCCCACCCGTCGGGTCGTCGGTCCTCCCCCACGACGCCCGGGCTCCCGTGGGGTGGTCAGTCCTCCCCTTCGAGCCCGTCCTCCCCCTCGGCCGGTGTGCCGACCGTCTCCGCCTCGCGTATCGCGTCACGGTAGGCGCGGGCCGCCGCTCTCAGGGCCGCCTCCGGGTCGACTCCCTCGGACTCGGCGCGCACCGCGAGAGCCAGCAGCTCGTAACCGATGGCGCCGGTGCCGGGCAGGGGGACGTCCAGTCCGGCGGTGCGGGCCCGGGAGGACAGCTTCGCGGCGAGGGCGAGGCCCGGCTGATGAAGCGGGATGCCCTCGGTGACGGAGGTGCGGCGCTTCTCGACGGCCTTGGTGCGCAGCCAGTGCTCCTTGACCTCCTCGGGCGTGCTGGCCGTCTCGTCGCCGAAGACGTGCGGGTGGCGGTGGATGAGCTTGGCGACGATGCCGCCGGCCACGTCGTCGATGGAGAACGGGGCCTCGGGGTGCTCCTCCGCGATCCGCGCGTGGAAGACGACCTGGAGCAGGACGTCGCCGAGTTCCTCGCGCAGTTCGTCGCGGTCGCCCTCCTCGATCGCCTCGACCAGCTCGTACGCCTCTTCTATGCCGTACTTCGTCAGGCCCTCGTGGGTCTGCCGGGACGACCAGGGGCACTCGGCGCGGATGCGGTCCATGACCTGCACGAGGTCGAGGAGCCGGGCTCCGGGCAGGTCGTAGGAGGCGGGGAGCAGTTCCAGCTCGGGCATCCGTACCCGGCCGGAGCCGGCGAGGCGGGCGAGGCCGTCGGTGAGGGCCGGTTCGCCCTCGCCGGTCGCCACGACCACCACGGTGTGCCCGCCCACGCACGCGTCCACCAGTTCCCCGGCGGTCGGGGACGCCTCGGCCACGGCTATCCCCGCCTCGCGCAGATACGGCAGCTGCGGATGGGCGCCGTCCGCGCACAGCACCTCGTCGGCGGAGTGCAGTGCCTGCCAGGCGGGCCAGGACAGCAGGCCGGGGGCGACCCGGTGGCTGGTGGTGAGCAGGACGATGCGGCCGGGGGCGTCGTCGGGCTTCGGGTACTCCTCGGACTCCTGCGGCTCCCGGGGGTCCGGGGTGGCTTCGATGCTGGTTGCGTTCACGATCCGAACGTAACCCAAGCCGTCGAGACGGTGTCGGGCGTTGTCCACAGGGTGGGGGCGATCATCACATCATCCGCCTGCCCGCGTGGAGCGGCGATCACGCCGGGGTGTGGGCCCGAGGTCCGGCGGACAGGCAGGCGGCGGGCCCACACCCCGGCCCGCCACCACCGACACCCACACCGGCATCGACCTCGACACCCACACCCACACCCACACCCACACCGGCACCGGCACCGGCACCGGCACCGGCACCGGCACCGGCACCGGCATGGTCACGCGGGCTGCTGGGCCCCGGTCGTGACGTCCCGCACCCACGGTGTCTTCGCGTCGACGCGGCCCACCTTCTGGGTGTCCCAGGTGCCGTAGCGCGGGTTCAGGTCGATGTCGAGTTCCTCGGAGGCCTCGGAGAGGGCCTTCCAGAAGGCGGGCTGGCTGGTGTCCGTTTCGAGTTTCTCGGCGAGCTTCTGGGCCTCCAGCTGGAGCCGGAGGTTCTCGTCGAGGCGCTGCGGCGCGACGGAGTACTGCTGCAGCCAGGCCGTCCGCAGGGCGTCGGCGCCGCCGGCCTGTTGTTCGAGGCCGGCCCGCATCTGCTGGACCTCCTTGCGGCTGATGGTGATGCCGGCGTCCTCGGCGGCGTGGTGCAGGACCTGGTCGAGGACCATGCCGTGGAGGGTGTCGCGGGTGAGCGTGCCGGTCCTGGCGACGACCTGGGCGTACTGCGCGTCGTCCGGCACCGCCGCACGCTGGGCGTCACGGACCTCCTCGACCCGGTTCTCCAGCTGCGAGACGGTGATCCGCTGGCCTCCGACGACGGCGGCCGCGCCGGGGTGCGCATCGTTTCCGCAGGCGGTGAGCAGAGGAGCCGCGGCGGCGATCGCTGCGGTGAGGACGAGCGCGGTGCGACGGCGGCGGTGCAAGGAGACCTCCCGAGGAGATTGTGCGACGGTGCACAAAGTCTTGCGATGATCGATGGTAGGCAGCGGCACAGCTCTGGCCAACCCATTCGACCAACGATTCACCGGGACTTCGGGCACCGTCCCGCACGCGCGCGTGCGGGACGGGAGTGTTCCGAGGGACGCGAGGTGCGCCCCCGTTGCCCGTGCCGGCCCCCGGAGGGTGCGCGTCAGCCGCGCACCTGCCCCAGCCACTGGAGGGTGCGTCGGACGTCCGCGGCCAGCGGATGCCCGGGCCCGCGCAGCCGCTCCACGTCGTGCAGCAGCCGTACGAGGGTGTCGTGCGCGGCGCCCCGGTCGCCGAGGGCGAGCAGCAGATGGCCGATGCGGCGGCGGACGTCGTGGGCGAGCTCGGGGTCGCCGGAGACGTACTGGTTCTCGTAGTACGGCAGCAGCTCGCGGTAGGCGGCGAGCGCGGCGGCCGGTTCGCCGAGCTGTTCCAGGCACTGGGCGGCGTCGTAGCGGTAGCGCAGGGACTGCGGGTCGGCCTGGCCGGCCTCGGCGGCGCGTTCGTCGGCGAGCCTGCGCAGCTCGGGCAGGGCGCGCCGGTACTGGCCGTCGTCCATCAGCGTGGCGGCGTACTGCTTGCGCAGGGTGCGGACGACCGGGGAGTGCTCGCCGTGCTGCTCGGCGGCGGCCGGCAGGATCGCGCCGAGGATGTCGACGGCCTGGGTGATGCGTCCCTCGCCGAGCAGCCGCTTGACCTCGTCGACCGCGCGGGCGACGTCGGGCCGCTCCTCGACGGGGGCGACCGGGGCGGGCTGGGGCGCGGGCGTGCGCGCACGGTCCGGCCAGGGGGCGTGCGGGCGCAGGAAGGGGCGTGTGGGGTCGAGGGGCGCGCCCGTGGGCGTGCCGCGCGGGGGCAGCAGCGAGGAGAGCTCCTCGTACACCTCCTGCGCGGAGCCGGGCCGGTGCTGCGGGTCCTTCGCGAGCAGGCGCAGGACGAGGGACTCCAGCGCCTCGGGCACCTCCGGGCGCAGCCGGCGTACCGGCAGCGGGGGCTCGTAGAGGTGGCGGTGCAGCACGCCGAGCGCGGTGGAGCCGGCGAACGGAACGTTCCCGCTGAGCAGTTCGTGCATCAGCACACCGAGCGCGTACAGGTCCGTGTACGGGCCGACCGCTCCGCCCATCGCCTGCTCCGGCGCCATGTAGGCGGGTGATCCGATGGGCGAGCCGGTGTGCGTGAGGCGCGTGGTGTCGGTGTCCATGACGGAGGCGACGCCGAGGTCGAGGACGGTGACCGTGCCGTCCTGCTTCACCATCACGTTGCGCGGCTTGAGGTCGCGGTGGACGATCGGCACGGCGTGCACGGCGCTCAGCACGGCGCACAACTGCGCGGCGACCGCCACCGCCCACCGCCACGGATAGGGGTCGTGCTCGGCGAGATGGTCGGAGAGGTCGGCCCCGTCGACGTACTGCATGACGAGGAACAGCTCCTCGCCCTCGCTGCCCGCGTCGTGCACCGTCACCAGGCCGGGGTGGTCGACCTGGGCGGTCACCCGGCACTCGCGCACGAAGCGGCGGCGCAGCTCGTCGGCCTCCTGGCCGGCCACCTTGTCGGGGCGCAGCAGCTTCACCGCGACGCGCCGGTCGAGCCTCTGGTCGTACGCCGTCCACACCTGGCCCATGCCGCCCTGCCCGATGAGCGTGGCCAGCTGATAGCGGTCGGCGACGACTCGCCCTGCCGTGACGTTCACCTTCCGCCCTCGGGCCGGCCGTCCTGGCCGTCATGGTTGCGCAGGTAGTTGCTGAGCTCGTCGAGCTCGGCGCGCACCTGGTCGATCCGGGCCGGTCCGGGGCGCTGGGCCGGCGGGGTGTGCGCCGGGGGCGCCGGGGCGGCGGGCATCGGCGGCGGGGTGTGCGCCGGGGGCGCCGGGGCGGCGGGCATCGGCGGCGGGGTGTGCGGGCCGCCGTGGGTGTTCGGGACCGGGCCCTGGTTCGGTACCGGCGTGTGCTGCGGGCCCGGCGTCCTCGGGGTGACGGGCGGGTGCTGCACGGTGGTGGCCGTACCCGGGGCGTATCCCCCGGGCGCGGGCGGGTAGCCGTACGACGGCTGGGTGCCGTAGGTGCCGTAGCGCAGCTGGTGGAAGTGGCGTACGTCCGCGGCGAGGTAGTACGCGATCACCACCACGAGCGTGCCCAGCAGCAGGGCGAGTCCGGTCCAGCCGCCGGCCGTGTGGATCTCCTCGCCGGGCTCCGTGCCGAGCAGCACGACCGCCAGGATGTCGACGGCCAGCACGGCCACGAACAGGCCCCAGTCCAGCGACTTGCGCGTGACGATCGCCAGCCGCAGCAGCATCGTCCACGTGAGGAACCCGAGACTGAGGACCGAGATCGCCACGAACAGCACGCGCAGAAAGACCAGCCACCCGGTCGGGGGCGGCTGCCTCGACGGCTGCGTGTAGCCGTGGCCATGCATGACAGCTCCTTGCCTGTGCCCTGGGACGGGCCTACGGAAAGCGGCCGGCGTCGGGCAACGCCGGTCCGGTGATTGTCGCTTCGAGCGTATAGGCCGACAAGGACAACCGGTCCCGGGTTGTACCGAACCGTTGTCGTGCTGATCACGTCGTACGGCGGCGGGGTGGGGCGGGTGGTGCGCGCGGGGGCCGCCGGGGGCCGGGTGGGGGGCCGGCCGCAGGCGTATCGAGTCCGCCGGGACGCGGCGTCTCAGTCCGGTGTCACCGAACCGTCCGTCAGGCCGTCGTACATCCCGCGCACGAGCTGTTCCCCGAGTCGGCCGGCGAGCCGCAGCGCCCGTTCGAACTCGTCCAGGGCGCGGAACCGCGCGCCGTAACGCCGCTGTTCGTCCAGCGGGAGCCGGGGCAGCTGCAGCCGCCGTACGTCGAGCCGGGTGGCGGTGGAGGCGTAGCTGCTGGCCTGGCGGTTGTTGGCGGTGCCGCGCAGGAAGCCGGCCAGGAACCAGGGGTCCAGTGCCGTGGGGTCGGGGCGCAGCAGGGCAAGGTTGCGCCCGAGGGCGGCGCCAGCGGTCGCCTCGTCGACGACGCGCGCCACCGAGCCGCCCCCGAGCACGGGCACGACCACGTCGCCGGGCTCGGTCAGCACGGCCTCCTCGTCGCTCTCGGGCAGGGTGCCGGAGGGCGCGGTTCCGGCCAGCACGTCGTGGTCGGTGAGGACGGGCACGCGCGCGTGGCCGCCGTTTCCGCCCGTGCGCAGGGCGACGGCGCCGCCGCGCGCGAGTTCGCCGACGGTCGTCAGCGGCCAGCGCGCGGACTGCGCGGCGCCCGACGCCGCGGGGGTGAGGTCGGCCGTCAGGCGCAGGGTCTCGTCCAGGCGCTCGCGTACGGCGGTGAGCTGCTCGGCGCCGTCGGCCGCCGCCGGGGGCGGCAGGTGGCGGGCGGGGGCCAGGTCGACGTCGTCGTCGAGGAGTTCGATGACGGGCACCGAACGGGCCACGCCGGGCCGGCCCTCGACGGTGCCGTCGCGGTCGAACTCGCGCCAGGCGCCGAGCACCGCGTCCTGCACCGCGCGCCAGTCGGGGCCGCCCCGCCCCTCGCCGGCGAACTGCCCGGCGTCCGCGAGCAGCACCTCGGGCTGCGCGGGCGTGCGGCCGGGCCGGTGCAGCACCCACAGGTGCAGGGGGATGTTGTAGGGCGGCGCGGCGCCGACGGGCAGGGCGAGGACCGCGCGCAGCGCGCCGCGCCGCAGCAGGTCGGCCCGGATCCGGCGGCCGGAACGGCGGGAGGCGGCGGCGGGCGGCATCAGCAGCACGGCGGTGCCGCCCTCGCGCAGCCGGGCGAGCGCGTGCTGGACCCATGCCAGCTCGGACTCGGTGCGGGCGGGGAAGCCGTACTCCCAGCGCGGGTCGTAGGCGAGTTCGTCATGGCCCCAGTTGCGTTCGTTGAACGGCGGGTGGCAGACGACGGCGTCGGCGCGCAGCCCGGCGAAGGCGTCGGCGCGCAGGGTGTCGCCCGTGGCGCCGCGCACGGCGGCGTGGGTGTGCAGGGCGAGCCGCAGGGCGGTGAGCGCCGCCAGTTCGGGTGCGCTGTCCTGGGCGTACAGCTCCTGGTCCGGGCGGTCCGCCACGGCGCGCAGCAGGGCGCCGGTGCCGCAGGCCGGGTCGAGGACGGTGCGGGCGGGGCCGGCCAGATCGGCCATGAGGCGGGCGAGTTCGGCGGGGGTGAGGGTGTACTGGCGCGGGTTGGCGTCGAGGTGGCGGCCGAGCAGGAACTCGAAGGTCTGCCGGGCGCCCAGTTCGGCGGCCAGTTCGGCCGCACCGCGCAGGAGTGGGGCGGAGGGGAGGATCTCGGGGCCGGTGGGGATGTGAACGGCGCCCGCGGTGTTGACGGGTCGGCCGCTGTTCACAGGCCGGGCGCTGTTCACACCGGCTGCCGGGGCGTCGTCGCCGCCCGATGCGGTCGCTCCTCCGGTGTGAACACCTGTCGCGCTTCCTCGGGAGGGCGGGGTGTTCACAGCGACGCCGCCTGTCGCGCTCCCGGGGGTGCCGCCGGGTGTGCCTCCGGGAGGGTTCGCCTCCGCGCCACCGGCGCCGCCGCCAACAGCGCCGCCACCTGAGCTGCTGCCACCGGCGCCGCCGCCTCCCGCGTTGCCCGCTCCCGCCCCGAACCGCGCCACCAGGACCTGCCGCAGCGCCTCCGGCAGCATGGCCGCCAGGCGTTCGTCGGAGCCCGCGCTCACCTCCAGCCAGACGGTGGGCCGGTCGTGGATGAGGAGCAGGGCGCAGCCCGCGTGCGCGAGTGCGGCGACCGGGCCCTCGGGGTGGCCGGCGAGCTGCTGCCAGACGCGTTCCCGCAGGGGCACTTCGGCGAGTTTGCCCTGGCGGCGCAGCCAGGCCTCGACCTCGGCGAGGGCGAAGGACGGGCTGGTCTCGGTGCCGCCGACGGGCTTGGGGAAGTCGGCGTGGCGGCGGCGCCAGTTGCTCACGGCCGCGCGGCCGACACCGGCGAGCCGTGCGATTCCGGCGGCGGTCACCTCGGTCGCGTTGTCCTGCACCGGCATGCGCTCTCCTCGTCCCGTGTGTGGCGTCGAGCATACCGACGTAGGCAAGACCCACCGATTCACGAGCCATAAGCGAGAGTGCCGCATTCACGCACGTGTACACACTCAACACCGTGAACCATGTTGACTCGGTTCACAATGCATGCTCTTATTGACCCAGCGAACAAGCGGCTGCCCGATCAGAGGCGGTCACTGCTACGGGGAGGGGAACTGCCATGGGCATGAAGGGCAAGATCGCGCTGGGTGCGGTCGTCGGTGTCGTCGTCATCGGCGCGGTCTCGGCGAACGCCGGTGACAACGGGAGCGGCACCGGCGGCTCGTCCACCAAGGGCGACGACAAGGGCACCTCCGTCTCCGCCGGCAAGAAGCCGGGCGGCGCCGGGGCCGCCGAGCAGAAGAAGCCCTCCCTCGACGGCGACGGCGAGTACCAGGTCGGCGGCGACATCAAGCCCGGCACCTACCGCAGCACCGGCAACACCGACGCCATGTGCTACTGGGAGCGCGCCAAGGACGCCTCCGGCGAGGTGGACTCCCTGCTGGCGAACGACAACGTCAGCGGTACCAGCTATGTCACCGTCAAGCCGACCGACAAGCTGTTCACGTCCAGCGACTGCGGCGACTGGGAGGCCGTCGACCCGAAGGCGAAGGGCGGCAGTGCGGCGACGTCGATGGCCGGCGACGGCGGCATGTTCAAGGTCGGCGTCGACATCGCCCCGGGCACCTACAAGTCCACCGGCAACACGGACGACATGTGCTACTGGGAGCGCACCAAGGACGCCGAGCACTCCATCGACTCGATCCTCGCGAACGACAACGTCTCCGGCAGCGCCGTCGTGACGATCAGCGCCTCGGACGCCTACTTCAAGACCTCCGGCTGCCAGGACTGGAAGAAGGCCTGACCCGGCCGGGCGGGTCCGGGAGCGTCCCCGACCCGCCCGGCCGGACCGTGCACACGGCCCTCACCCCGGGGCACGGCGAGACCGCGCGCCACCCCGCACGCCCGACCCCCGCACCGCACGCCCCACCCCACCCTCGCTTCACCCCCACCCCACACCCGCACCACCACCCCCGAGGAACAGCCATGCGCCGCACCACACTCACCGCTCTCTGCCTCGCCGCGACGACCGCCGTCGTCCTGACCGGCTGTTCCGGCGACGACACCGACCAGGCCGGCAAGTCGGACAAGGCCGCCCCGTCGTCCGCCACGGCCGCGCCCCGCGCGAGGGAGCCGTTCCCCGGGCTCTCCGCGGGCGAGATCGTGGACAAGGCCTTCGAGGCGACCACCGCCGCCCGGTCGGTACGGGTGAAGGGCGACATGCGGGACGACACCACCGGCGGCCCGCTCACCATCGACCTCGCCCTGGACAAGAAGGGCGACTGCGTCGGCACGCTCAGCGCCGACGGCGGGAGGACCGACCTGATCAAGACCGGCGGCACGGTCTACATGCGCTACGACGAGGCGTTCCTGCGCGCCCAGATGAAGGGCGAGCCGGCGGAGGACGTCGAGGCGGCCGTGGACATGCTCGCCGGGACCTGGACGACGACGGCCGAGGACTCCGAGGCCTCGGAGATCGGCGGCCTCTGCGACCTCGACACCCTGCTGGGCGACGACACCGGGACGGGCGGCGAGACCTCCTCCGCCACCCGGGGCGCCACCACCACCGTCGGCGGCAGCCCGGCCCTGGCCCTCCAGGAGAAGGACGGCAAGGAGACCGCCACCCTCTACGTCGCCACCGAGGGCACGCCGTACGTCCTGCGGATCGACAACCGGTCCGCCGACGAGGCCGGCAGCCTCCTCTTCAGCGACTACGACGAGCCGGTCGCGGCCGAGAGGCCCGCGGGCGAGATCCTCGACCTCGACGACCTGGGCTGAGGTCCGGCGCAGGGGTCAGAACACCCGCCGCGTCCAGACGTTCGGCTCGACGTACACCGCGTGCCCGTGTGCCGGCGAGCAGCGCACCGGGGCCGGCGCGTCCGGCACCCGGACCTCGCCCTCCGTGCCGAAGGGCAGGCCGGTCCGGCCGCGCCGCTCCTCCAGCGAGGCCGCCACGGTCATCGACGCGGGCGCCACCGACTCCACGGCGGCGCCCGCGCGGGCGGGCGTCCGCAGCCGGGGGTCGTGCGGCAGACCGTCGGCGCGCACCCGGAACGCGTACTCCTCCATGGGCGTGCGGGGGTCGAGGTGCTTGCTGTCGCCCCGAACCCGCCTGCCGGGCCTAGGGGTTCAGGCCCCGCACTGCTCGAGCATCATGGTCCTGTCGGCCGCCGTCACCGCGAGGTCGTACTTGAGGGCCACCTGCGCGAAGCGGACGGCGTAGGAGCAGCGGATCGCCTTGTTCGGGGGCAGCCAGGACGCCGGGCCCGAGTCGCCCTTGGCGGAGTTCGTGCGCCCCGAGACCGGGAGCAGGTTCAGTGCGTCGTTGGCCAACTGCTCCCGCTTGTCCTTGTCCCAGCGGGCCGCGCCCATCTGCCAGGCGTACGACAGCGGCACCACGTGGTCTATCTGCACCTCGGTGGCCCTCGCCTTCTTCCAGGCGATGTCCTTGCCGGTGTAGGGGTCGTACAGGTCCATCGAGACGACCACGCAGTCGGAGCCGGACCGGAACCGGACGTTGCGTCCGTGGAGTTGCAGCAGGTCGTTGCGGGTGTCGCAGCCGTTCCTCGCCAGTGGCACCCCCTCCGCGGTGTCCATCCACGCGTAGCCGAACCTGTCGCGCTCGTATCCCGTCCTCGGCCCCCGCCCCTTGGTGCGCAGCTCCTCGATGAGCTCGCGGGCGGCGGTCTTGTCCTGCCCGGTGGTCACGGGCGCGAGTCCGGCCTTCGTGCCGTCCGGGTTCCTGAGCGGGGTGACGGCCCGTCCGTCCGGCGCTGCCGGTCCTGATCCGGCGGAGGACCCGCCCTCTCCGAGGCCCTCGCACCCCGAGACGAGCAGCACGGCGGCCGTCGCCACCGCCGCCGCACCGACGACACCACCCCTTGGACGTGCCACTCCGCGCCCTCTCCTGGAACACCCTTGTCTGCACGCCACGGTAGCGGGCGAGAGGTCCAGACCATATAGGGCCTAAGTGCACATATCAGACAAGTCGAGCGTATCGTCGGTTCTGAGTCACCCTCGGAAGGAGCTCTGGATGGGCATCTTCGACAGGTTCAAGCACCACAAGGCGGCCCAGGACAAGGCCCAGGACATGTCCGACATGGCCGAGCGCAAGGCCAACGAGAGGACGGGCAACAAGCACGAGAGCCAGATCGACTCCGCTCAGCAGCAGATGGAGCAGAGGCTCGGCATGGACCGCGACAACCCGCCCGACCAGCGGCAGCAGCCGTAGGGGCTGAGCCTCACGGATCACATCCGGCGGCGCCCGGACGGCCCGGCCCCGGGTCCCGGCCGCCCCGCCGCCCTCGCGCCCCCGGCGCGCACCAGGGCCTGGCCGGCAGACCCCCGGGCCTGCCGACAGGCCCTCCGCCTTGCCGATCACCGACGTCGTCCCCGACGGCAGCAGCCCGGACGACAGCACCGCGACCCATCCACGGGTCGCCGGGGAGGCCGGCGAGGTGGCCGGTGCGCCGGGGGCCGAGGGACGGCACGGCGGAGGCCCGGCGAGGCGGCCGGTGCGCCGCGGGCCGGGGGACAGCACGGCGAGGCCCGGCGGCCCGGCCTCACCCGGGCCGGCAACCGCCCTCACCGCCCGGCGCGCCGCCCCGCATGCCCCGCGCCTACGACCCCAGCACCGCCGCCAGGAACTCCCCCACCCAGCCCAGCAACTCCCGCCCGACCAGCGGCTTCCCGCCCACCTTCGCCGTCTTCGGACGCGGCACCAGCACCTGGTGCGCGGCCGGCTTGATGACGGACCCGGGGTACAGCCGCTTCAGCCGCAGCTCCTGGGACTCGCGCAACTCCACCGGCGCGAAACGGATGTTGGCGCCCTGAAGGACGATCTCGCCGACCCCGCAGGCCCGTGCGAGCATCCGCAGCCCGGCCACCAGCAGCAGGTTCTCCACCGGCTCGGGCAACTTGCCGTAGCGGTCGACGAGTTCCTCGCGGACGGCCTTGATGTCCTCCTCCGAGTTGGCGGAGGCGATGGCCCGGTAGGCCTGGAGGCGCAGCCGCTCGCCGGGCGCGTAGTCGTGGGGGACGTGCGCGTCGACGGGAAGCTCGATCTTGACCTCCAGCGGCGGCTCCTCCTCGATCTCCCCCGTCTCCAGCTGCCGCCGGTAGTCCGCGACGGCCTCGCCGACCATCCGGACGTACAGGTCGAAGCCGACGCCCGCGATGTGGCCCGACTGTTCGCCGCCGAGGAGGTTGCCCGCGCCGCGGATCTCCAGGTCCTTCATCGCCACGTACATGCCCGCGCCCATCTCCGTGTGCTGGGCGATGGTGGCGAGCCGCTCGTGGGCGGTCTCCGTCAGCGGCTTCTCCGGCGGGTAGAGGAAGTACGAGTAGCCGCGCTCACGGCCACGGCCGACACGGCCGCGCAGCTGGTGCAGCTGGGACAGGCCGAAGGTGTCGCCGCGCTCCACGATCAGGGTGTTGGCGTTGGAGATGTCGATGCCGGACTCGACGATCGTCGTGGAGACGAGGACGTCGAACTTCTTCTCCCAGAAGTCGACGACGACCTGCTCCAGCACCGACTCCGACATCTGGCCGTGGGCGGTCGCGATCCGCGCCTCGGGGACGATCTCGCGCAGTCTCGCCGCCGCCCGGTCGATGGACTCCACCCGGTTGTGGATGTAGAAGACCTGGCCCTCGCGCAGCAGTTCGCGGCGGATAGCGGCACCGATCTGCTTCTCCTCGTACGGCCCGACGAAGGTCAGCACCGGGTGCCGTTCCTCCGGCGGCGTGGTGATCGTGGACATCTCACGGATGCCGGTCACGGCCATCTCGAGGGTGCGCGGGATGGGGGTCGCGGACATCGTCAGGACGTCGACGTTGGCGCGCAGCTTCTTCAGCTGCTCCTTGTGCTCGACGCCGAAGCGCTGCTCCTCGTCGACGATGACCAGGCCGAGGTCCTTGAACTTGGTCTCGGAGGAGAACAGCCGGTGGGTGCCGATGACGACGTCCACCGAGCCCTCGCGAAGGCCCTCCAGGACGGCCTTCGCCTCGCTGTCCGTCTGGAACCGGGACAGCGCCTTCACGCTCACCGGGAACTGCGCGTACCGCTCGCTGAACGTGCCGAAGTGCTGCTGCACCAGCAGCGTGGTCGGCACCAGCACGGCGACCTGCTTGCCGTCCTGGACGGCCTTGAAGGCGGCGCGGACCGCGATCTCGGTCTTGCCGTAGCCGACGTCGCCGCAGATCAGGCGGTCCATCGGGACCGACTTCTCCATGTCCTCCTTGACCTCGGCGATCGTGGTCAGCTGGTCGGGCGTCTCCGCGTAGGGGAAGGCGTCCTCCAGTTCCCGCTGCCAGGGCGAGTCGCCGGCGAAGGCGTGGCCGGGGGCGGCCATCCGGGCGCTGTAGAGCTTGATCAGGTCGGCGGCGATCTCTTTGACCGCCTTCTTGGCGCGCGCCTTGGTCTTGGTCCAGTCGGCGCCGCCGAGCCGGTGCAGGGTGGGGGCCTCGCCGCCGACGTACTTGGTGATCTGCTCCAGCTGGTCGGTGGGGATGTAGAGGCGGTCGCCGGGCTGGCCGCGCTTGGCGGGGGCGTACTCGACGACGAGGTACTCGCGGGTGGCGCCCTGCACGGTGCGCTGGACCATCTCGATGTAGCGGCCGACGCCGTGCTGCTCGTGGACGATGTGGTCGCCCGGCTCCAGGGTGAGCGGGTCGATGGTCTTGCGGCGCCGCGCGGGCATGCGGGTGCCGTCCTTGCCGGCGGCCTTCTGCCCGGACAGGTCGGTCTCTGTGAGGACGGCGACCTTCAGCGCGGGGTGGACGAAGCCGTAGTCGATGGACCCGCAGGCCACGTGCACGACCGACGGCTCGATCTCGCCGAGGTCCGTCTCCAGGCGGGCGGCGACGCCCTCGCCGCCGAGCACCTCGACGGTACGGGCGGCCGGGCCGTGGGCCTCGGTGACGAAGACGGTGCGCCAGCCGTCGGCGAGCCAGCCCTTGGTGTCGGCGAGCGCCTTGGCGGTGTCGCCGCGGTAGGTCTCGGGGGCGTGCATGCCGAGCTTGAGGGTGTCGGCCTCCAGCTCGACGTCCGCCGCGAACGGCGACACCGACCACCACATCATGTCCAGCTCGCGGGCCCGGTCGCGGACGTCCGCGATGGACCACAGGGAGGCCGCGCCCACGTCGATGGGCGCCTCGCCGCCGCCCGCGGTGGCGGCCCAGGACGCCTGGAGGAACTCCTGGCTGGTCGCCACGAGGTCAGCGGCCCGGGTGCGCACCCGCTCCGGGTCGCAGACGACGGCCATGGCGCCCTTGGGCAGGACGTCGATCAGCAGTTCCATGTCGTCGACCAGGACGGGCGCGAGGGACTCCATGCCCTCCACCGCGATGCCCTCGGCGATCCTGCCGAGCAGTTCGCCGAGTTCGGGGTGCTGTTCGGCGAGGGCCTGCGCGCGGGCGCGGACGTCGTCGGTCAGCAGCAGTTCGCGGCACGGCGGCGCCCACAGGCCGTGCTCGGCGACCTCCAGGGAGCGCTGGTCGGCGACCTTGAAGTAGCGGACCTCCTCGACGTCGTCGCCCCAGAACTCGATGCGCAGGGGGTGTTCCTCGGTGGGCGGGAACACGTCGAGGATGCCGCCTCGTACGGCGAACTCGCCGCGCTTCTCCACGAGTTCCACGCGCGCGTAGGCGGCTGCGGCGAGGGCCTCGACGACCTGGTTCAGGTCGGCGCTCTGCCCGGTCCGCAGGGCGACGGGCTCCAGGTCGCCCAGCCCCTTGACCTGTGGCTGGAGCACGGATCGCACGGGGGCGACGACGACGGAGACCGGGCCGGTCTCGGGGTCGTCGGCGCGGGGGTGGGCGAGGCGGCGCAGCACGGCCAGGCGGCGGCCGACGGTGTCGCTGCGCGGGCTGAGCCGCTCGTGCGGCAGCGTCTCCCAGGAGGGGTACTCCACGACGCCGTCCGGCGGCAGCAGCGAGCGCAGGGCCGCCGCGAGGTCCTCCGCCTCGCGGCCGGTGGCGGTGACGGCGAGGACCGTGCGGCCGCTCTCGCGGGCCAGGGCGGCCACCGCGAAGGGGCGGGTGGCCGGGGGGCCGACGAGGTCGGTGTGCATGCGGTTGCCGTCCGCGGCGGCGCTGATCGCTTCCGCGAGGGCGGTGTCCTTGACGACGGCGTCGAGCAGACCGTGCAGGCTCATGGAGGGGCTTTCCGTCCGGGGTGGGCAACACGAAGGGCCCGACGCGCGGGGCGGGCCGGGGTTCCCAGAGTACGTCGACGGGGGCGGGCCCACCTTGTGTTGAGGTCGCCGGGCGCCGTGGGTGGCTGGGCTTCGTCTGCGGCTGCGGGTCCGTTGGGGGGTTCGCGCAGTTCCCCGCGCCCCTGAAGCATGCGTCCGCGGTGGCCGGGCGTTGTCTGCGGCTGCGGGTCCGGTGTCGTTCTTGCGCAGTTCCCCGCGCCCCTGAAGGGCACCTCCGCGGCTGCGGGCCCGTTGCGGGTTTCGCGCAGTTCCCCGCGCCCCTGAAGCGTGCGTCCGCGGTGGCCGGGCGTTGGCTGCGGCTGCGGGTCCGGTGTCGTTCTTGCGCAGTTCCCCGCGCCCCTGAAGGGCACCTCCGCGGCTGCGGGCCCGTTGCGAGGTTCACGCAGTTCCCCGCCCACCTGGACGGCGTGCGACGGGGCGAGGGCCCGGCCCGGAGTCGAGGTGACTCCGGGCCGGGCCCCTTCCCCCGCAACCCCCGTGTGCGGTGGCTCGTGGCCGGCGGGCGGCTAGTCCGTGGCGATGGCGTTCAGGACGTTCATCCGGCCTGCACGGAAGGCCGGGACCAGGGCGGCGAAGAGTCCGACGAAGGCCGAGCCGATGAAGACGGCCGTGATCGTCGGCCACGGGATCTCCAGGACCTTCAGGCCCTCCAGTTCGAGGAGCTGCTGGGCGGTGGCGCCCCAGCCCATGCCCAGGCCGAGGCCGAGCAGCGCGCCGAAGAGGGCGATGACGACCGACTCCAGGCGGATCATCCGGCGCAGCTGGCGCCGCGAGAGGCCGATGGCTCGCATCAGGCCGATCTCCCGGGTCCGCTCGACCACCGACAGGGCGAGGGTGTTCACGACACCGAGGATCGCGACGACGATCGCCAGGGCGAGCAGGCCGTAGATCATGTTGAGCAGCTGGCCGACCTGGTTCTTGAGGGCTTCCTTGTAGTCGGTCTGGTCTCGGACCTGGTATTGCGGGTAGTTCTCCAGGGAGGCCTTGAGCGCCTTGTAGGCAGCGGCTTCCTGGCCGTCCTTCGCCGCGGCGAAGACGATCTGGTCCAGCGGCATCCTCTCGGCCGGCACGTACTCGGCGGCCGTCGTGATCGCCATGTACATGGAGCCCTTGTCGATCACGGCGTCGTAGCTGGTGATGGCCCGGACGGTGAGCTGCGCGGTGTCGCCGTCGCCGAAGGAGACGGCGATCTTCGAGCCGAGGCGGACGCCGTGGTCCTCCGCGAACTTCTCGTGGACCGACATCGAGTCGGGCCGGTAGGCGTCGGCCAGGTCGCCCTGGACCGTCTCGACGCGCAGGTCCTTGGCGTAGGTGGGGTCGGCGGCGGTGAGGCCGGTGTCCTTCAGGGTCTTGCCGTCCGGTGTGCGCAGGTCGGCCTGCAGCGTCCGGTACTCGGTGACGTGTGCCAGACCCGGTGTGTCCTTGACGGCCTGCACGGCCTGCGGGGTGAGGAGCTGGCCCCTGTCGTTGCCGATGATGAAGTCGGTGCCGACGCTCTTGTCGAGCTCGTCGGTCGCGGAGGCGACCATCGAGGAGCCGACGACGGACAGACAGGCGACCAGGGCCAGACCGATCATCAGGGCCGCGCCGGTGGCGCCGGTGCGGCGCGGGTTGCGCAGGGCGTTGCGCTCGGCCATGCGGCCGACGGGTCCGAACATCCGCAGCAGTACGGCGCTGAGGACCCGTACGACGCCGCCGGCGAGGACGGGGCCGATCACCACGAAGCCGATGAGGCTGAGGACGATGCCGAGGCCGAGGAACTGGGCGCCCTCGGCGGCCTTGTCGACGGTGGTGGTGAGGTAGAGGGCGAATGCGCCGGCGCCGGTCAGGACGAGACCGATGAGGGCGCGGACGAGGCCGGCCTTGCCGTCGGCGGGGGTGCCCGCGTCGCGCAGGGCGGCCATCGGGGAGATCCTGCCCGCGCGGCGGGCCGGCAGGTAGGCGGCGAGGACGGTGACGACGACGCCGAGGGCGAGACCGATCGCGGGGGTGGTCCAGGCGATGGTCAGGTCGTCCGTGGACAGGTTCATGTCCATGAGGCCCATGAGCTTCATCAGCCCGATGGCGAGTCCGACACCGGCGGCGGCGCCGAGGACGGAGCCGACGACGCCGAGCAGCAGCGCCTCGACGAGCACGGACCGGTTGACCTGCCTGCGGCTCGATCCGATGGCCCGCATCAGGCCGATCTCACGGGTGCGCTGGGCGACCAGCATGGAGAAGGTGTTGATGATCAGGAAGACGCCGACCAGGAACGCGATCCCGGCGAAACCGAGCATGGCGTACTTGATGACGTTCATGAACTCGCCGACGTCCGCGGCGTTGGCGTCGGCGACCTCCTCGGCGGTCTGCACCTTGTAGTCACCGTCGAGGGCGGCCGCGATGTTCTTCTTGACCTGCTCGTCGCTCAGGCCGGCCGCGGCGGTGACGTTGATGTTGGTGTAGACGTCCCTCTCGCCGACGAGGGCCCGCTGGGCGGTCGGGGTGTCGAGGTAGAAGATCGCGGCGCCGGGGTTGGTGACGGTGAAGTCGGCGATGCCGGAGATCTTCGCCCTGTGCGTGCCGACGGCCGTGATCACGGAGATCGGGTCGCCGAGCGCGAGGCCGTGCTTGTCGGCGGTGTCCGCGTCGACCATGACCTGGCCGGCGCCCTCCGGCGCGGTGCCGGAGGAGATCTTCATGGTGCGGGCCTCGTTGGCGTTCCAGCTGCCGACGATGGTGGGGGCGCCGCTGGACGGCGAGAGGCTGTCCTTTCCGGCGTCGACGACGGTGACGGAGGTGGAGAAGACGGCACCCTCGGCCGACTTCACCCCGTCGACCGTGCGGACCTTGTCGGCCACGGAGGCCGGCATGACCGGCGGCTTGCCGTTGTCGGCGGTGGTCTCGCCGGTGTCGGAGGCGCCCTTCGGGGTGACGCTGACGTCGGAGGAGGTGGCGGCGAACAGCTTGTCGAACGTCGTGTTCATGGTGTCGGTGAACACGAGCGTGCCGCACACGAACGCCACCGACAGCATGACCGCCACCGCGGACAGGGCCATTCTTCCCTTGTGCGCGAAGAAGTTGCGCATCGAGGTCCTGAGCACGGTCATGACGTACGCCCCCGGGCGTCGAAGTCCTTCATGCGGTCCAGCACCTGGTCGGCGGTGGGGTTGTGCATCTCGTCGACGATCCGGCCGTCGGCGAGGTAGAGCACGCGGTCGGCGTAGGAGGCGGCGACGGGGTCGTGGGTGACCATGACGATGGTCTGGCCGAGTTCGTCGACCGAGCGGCGCAGGAAGCCGAGGACCTCGGCGCCGGCGCGCGAGTCGAGGTTTCCGGTCGGCTCGTCGCCGAAGATGATCTCGGGCCGGGCGGCGAGCGCGCGGGCCACGGCGACCCGCTGCTGCTGACCGCCGGAGAGCTGGGTGGGGCGGTGCTTGAGCCGGCCCGCGAGGCCGACGGTCTCCACCACACGGTCCAGCCAGGCCTTGTCGGGCCTGCGGCCGGCGATGTCCATCGGGAGCGTGATGTTCTCGAGGGCGTTCAGGGTGGGCAGCAGGTTGAAGGCCTGGAAGATGAAGCCGATCCGGTCCCGGCGCAGCTGGGTGAGCTTCTTGTCCTTCAGGGCGGTGATCTCCGTGTCGTCCACGTAGATCTGACCGCTCGTCACGGTGTCGAGCCCGGCCAGGCAGTGCATCAGGGTGGACTTGCCGGAGCCCGAGGGGCCCATGATCGCGGTGAACTGCCCGCGTGCGATGTCCACGTCGACGTGGTCCAGGGCGACGACCCGGGTCTCGCCGGACCCGTACGCCTTGACGACCTGTCGCGCCCGCGCGGCGACGGCCGTACGCCCTCCAGTGCTCTTGTGCCCGGGAATGGTCACAGCCGAAGTCACGGTATGTCTCCTAAGTCGGTCATTGGCCGGTCGTCCGGGTCCCTCGGTGCCGAGGTGGCCGGCCGGAATCGCTCTTACGCCGATGAGTCTGGCCCCCGGGAGGGGTCCGGCGCGCTGGTGCCGGGCCCCGTCTTCACCGGGGGAAAACCCCACCCCCGAAGGTGTGGTGGGCCGCCCCTGTCGACGTAGGACCAGGTTAAGGACGGGGCCCGCGCCGTCTCGTCCTCCGGCGGGACGAACCCTCCCCGCACCGAAGTACGGAGATACCCCTAGGGGAGTCCGCCGCACGGCGGAGTTCTCCTGGGGGCCGGAGTAGTCCTCCGGTCGCCCTCGGCCTCCGCCCTGCCGCCGCGTCGGGCTCGAGTGGGAAGCTGTCGGCCAACAGATGAGTGCAAGGGGCAACGACCGCCGCGAGGCGAACCGGGAGGACGACACGTGGGCACCGAGAGACCCGCGACCACCGACACAGCGCACCAGGACGGGCCGCCGGGGCGGCGCGGGCCCGTGGTCGCCGCGCTCATGCTGGCGATGGCGCTGGCCGCCCTGGACTCCACGATCGTCTCCACCGCCGTCCCGCAGATCGTCGGGGACCTGGGCGGCTTCTCCGTCTTCTCCTGGCTGTTCTCCGGGTACCTGCTGGCCGTCACGGTCACCCTGCCCGTCTACGGCAAGCTCTCCGACACCTTCGGCCGCAAACCCGTGCTGGTCGCCGGGGCCGTGCTGTTCCTGCTGGGCTCCCTGCTGTGCGCGCTCGCCTGGGACATGGGCGCGCTGATCGCCTTCCGCATCGTCCAGGGGCTCGGCGGCGGCGCGCTCCAGGGCACCGTGCAGACCCTCGCCGCGGACCTGTACCCGCTCAAGGAGCGCCCGAAGATCCAGGCCAGGCTGTCCACCGTGTGGGCGGTGTCCGCGGTGACCGGGCCCGCGGTCGGCGGCCTGCTCGCCGGGTACGCCGACTGGCGCTGGATCTTCCTGGTCAACCTGCCCGTCGGCGGCCTCGCGCTGTGGCTGCTGGTCCGTCATCTGCACGAGCCCGTGCGCGACACCGCGCCACGCGCGCGCGTGGACTGGGCGGGCGCGCTGGCGGTGTTCGCCTGCGGAGGGGTCCTGCTGACCGCGCTGGTGCAGGGCGGGGTGGCCTGGCCGTGGCTGTCGGCGCCCTCGCTGGCCCTGTTCGCGGCGGGGCTGGCGCTGGCCGGTGTGGTCGTCGCCGTGGAGCGCCGGGCGGCCGAGCCGATCATCCCGGGCTGGGTGTGGCGGCGGCGCACCATCGCCGCGGTGAACCTCGCCCTCGCGGCGCTCGGTCTGCTGATGGTGGCGCCGACGGTGTTCCTGCCGACGTACGCCCAGGCCGTGCTGGGTCTCGGCCCGGTCGCCGCGGGGTTCGTGCTGAGCGTGTGGACGCTGAGCTGGCCGGTCGCCGCCGCGCACAGCCAGCACCTGTACCGGCGCATCGGCTTCCGGGACACCGCCCTGGTGGGCATCGGCACGGCCGCGCTGGTGCTGTCCGCCTTCCCGTTCCTGCCCTACCCGGGCGAGGCCTGGCAGCCGGCGCTGCTGATGCTGCTGCTGGGCGGGGCGCTGGGATTCTTCCAGCTGCCGCTGATCGTGGGGGTGCAGTCGACGGTGGGGTGGTCCGAGCGCGGCACCGCCACCGCCTCGGTCCTGTTCTGCCGCCAGACCGGGCAGACCGCGGGCGCCGCGGTCTTCGGCGCCGTCGCCAACGGTGTGCTCGCCGCCCGGCTCGGCGGCGCGGGCGACCTCGACTCGGTGAGCCACGCGCTCGGCTCCGGCGCCGCCGCGGAGGCGTCCCGCCGGGCCGTCGCGGACGCCGTCCACGCCGTGTATCTGGGCGCCGCGGTCGCCGCGGCGGTGGCGTTCGCGGTGCTGCTGTTCGTCGCCCCGCGGCGGTTCCCGGTGCTGCCCGCGGACCCGGGGAGCGGGCCCGGCGAGCTCGCGGACCGGCCGGACGGACCGGGCGGGGCCGCCAAAAGTCCGAGTTAACGGCGGTAACACCGCAGGTCAGCGAGGGAAACGGTTACCGACCAATCGGTTTGCCGAAACCCTCGCACAATAAGTTCCCGGCGAGTAACGTGCGTGGACCGCGCCCCCCACTCCCTGCGGTCCGCCGCCACGGACCCGAGCCGCGCAAGGAGCCCCGGGATGTCCTACGACTCCTCCCCGTCGTACCCGAACACCGGCCCACCGCCCACCCGACCCCCGTTCACTCCCCCCACCCCCGCACGACGCTCGTACGGCAGCCAGCCCTACGACGACCAGCCCTACGGCACCCGGCCCCAGGGCGGCCGGCCGTACGGCAACCAGTCCCAAAACAGCCGGCCGTACGGCGGCCAGCCCTACGACCGTCAGCCCTACGGCGGCGACAGCGGCCAGGGCGGCCGCCCCCACCCCGCCCCCGGCGGGCACCGGTACGGCGAACAGGGCCCCACCTACCCCTGGCAGCCCGCACCGGCCCCCGAGCCCCCACCCGAGCGGCCCGCCCCCGTGCACGCCCCGCTCGGCCACCACAGCGACCTGCGCATCCTGCGCGGCGCCTACCGCTGGCAGCGCCGCACCGCCACGCTCACCGCGCTCGGCTACTTCGTGCTGTTCCTGCTCCTGTCCGCGTTCGCCCCCGGCTTCATGGCCGGCACCGTCACCGACGGCCTCCCCGTCGGACTGCTCCTCGCCCTCGTCCAGGTCCCCGTCACCTGGCTGGCGATCGTCCTGTACGAACACACCGCCCACCGCTACCTCGACCCGATCGCCGCACGCATCCGGGAACAGGCCCGCCTCGACGCCAAACGGGGAGCCACCCGATGAACGGCCTCAGCGACACCAGCCAGACCCTGTCCCTGATGGCGTTCACCGCCGTCGCCACCGTCACCCTGCTGCTGTGCGTCATGACCGGCCCCGACCGCGACGACCTCGACGAGTTCTACACCGGCTACAACTCCCTGTCCCCCATGCGCAACGGCCTCGCCATCGCCGGCGACTACATCTCCGCCGCCACCGTCCTCGGCACCGGCGGAGTGATCGCCCTCTACGGCTACGACGGCGTCGTCCTCGCCCTGAGCACCGCCCTGTCGCTGATGCTCCTGATGTTCCTGCTGGCCGAACCCCTGCGCAACGCGGGCCGGTTCACCATGGGCGACGCCTTCGCCCGCCGCATGCCCGGCCGCAAGGTACGCATCGCCGCCAGCCTGGTCACCCTCGCGGCACTGCTGCCGCTGATGCTGGTGCAGCTCGCGGGCACCGGACAGCTGCTCTCCTTCATCCTCGGCTTCTCCGGCGAATCGGTGCAGACCGGCTGCATCGTCGGCGTCGGCGCCCTCATGATCAGCTACGCCGCCATCGGCGGCATGAAGGGCACCGCCTTCATCCAGACGGTGAAGATGGTGATGCTGCTCGGCTCCGGCGCCGTGGTCGCCGCGCTCATACTCCAACGCTTCGACTGGGACCCGGGCGCCCTGTTCGGCGCCGCCGCCGCGCAGAGCGGTGTCGGCGACGCCTTCCTGCGCTCCGGACTCCAGTTCTCCGGCGGCCCGTACCCCGAGCTCGACATGGTCAGCTCCCAGCTGGCCGTCGTCCTCGGCGGCGCCTGCCTGCCACACGTCACCATGCGCATGTACACCGCCTCCAGCGCCCGCCAGGTGCGCCGCTCGATGTCCTGGGCCGTGTCCACCGTCGCCCTGTTCGTCCTCGTCATCACCGTCGTCGGCTTCGGCGCGACCGCCCTGATCGGACGCGCCGCGCTCGCCCAGGCCGACCCGCAGGGCAACTCCGCCTATCTGCTGGGCTCCCAGGCCGCGTTCGGCGCCGAGGTGTCCACCGCCGAGACCTTCCTGTTCACCGCCGTCACCACCGCCCTGTTCCTGACGCTGCTCGCCTCCGTCGCCGGAATGATCCTCGCCTGCGCCAACTCCCTCGCCCACGACGTCTACGCCACCTTCAGGCGCGAGACCTCCGGCCGCCAGGAGATGGCCCTGGCCCGGATCTCCGCCCTCGCCGTCGGCATCCCCGCCGTCCTGCTCGCCACCCTCGTCCAGCACCGCAGCCTCCAGCCGCTGGTGACCGTCTCCTTCTGCGTCGGCGCCTCCGCGCTCGCCCCCGCCCTCGTCTACAGCCTCTTCTGGCGCCGCTACACCCGCACCGGCCTGCTGTGGACCCTCGTCGGCGGCACCCTCTCCGTCTTCCTGCTGCTGCCGGGCACCAACCTCGTCTCCGGCTCCCCCCACTCCGCCTTCCCCGAGGCCGACTTCAACTTCTTCCCCTTCACCACCACCGGGATCGTCACCGTCCCGCTCGGCTTCGCCCTCGGCTGGCTCGGCACCCTGGCCTCCGGCCGCGGCAAGGCCGCCGAACAGCGCCGCCAGTACGAGGCGGTCGAGGGATGGATCCTGGCGGGTGCCGTCAGGAAGAACTGACACCCGGCCCGCACCCTCGCACCCCGCCCCACGCACTACTCCGCCGGCAGCCTGCCGCCCGTCAGGGACGCCAGGCTGGTGCGGACATGGTCCATGTGCGCGTGCACGTCGTCCCAGCGCTCGCCGTGCTCGCGCAGGACCCGCTCGGTCTCCCGGGCAATACGGTCCGCGCGCAGCCGGGCCTCGGCGAGAACCTCGGCGGCACGCGCGCGTGCCTCCTCCTGCCGACGGCGCGCGGACTCCTCGGCCTCCGCGAACGCCTGCTTCGCCTCGGACAGCGCCGCCTCCGCGCGCGCCACGAGCCGGGCGTGCCGGGCGTCGAGAGCGGCCGACCGCTCCTGCTCCTCACGCTCGGCGGCAGCCCGTCGTTCGGCGTGCTCGCGTTCCTGTCCGGCGAGCAGGGCGGCGCTGCGGTGCCGCGTGTCACGCAGAACGGCCAGCGCCTCGCCGCGCCGCTCCTTGACCTCCCGACGGGTGCCGACCCGCACCTCGTCCGCCTCGGCGCGCGCGAGCAGCAGCAGCTGACGGGCCCGCTCCTCGGCCTCCGCGCGCACCGCCTCGGCCTCCTCGCCCGCCCGCTCCCGTACGCCCTCGGCGTCCGACTCGGCCCGCGCGAGCTCCTCGTGCGCCGCGCCGCGCGCCCGCTCGCGCAGCTCCGCCGCCTCCTCCACCCCGAGCTGGAAGAGACGCCGGGCCCGCTCCCCGAGCGCGTCGTACGTCTGCGGCGCGAGCCCCGCGACCGTCTCGCGCAGCCGCTCGGCCCCGGCCTCCATCTCCTTGGCCAGTACCGTCAGCCGGGCGGCCCGCTCCCAGGCGGCGTCCCGGTCCCGGCACAGCACCGCCATGAACCGCTCCACCTGCGCGGGGCGGTAACCGCGCCCCCGGACGGCCACGAAGCCATGCGGCGACACCGGTGCGCTGCTCATCCTGGAACCCCTCTCCGCCGACCCGCACACGCCACCTGGGCACGACGACGTGCGCCCGCCACACACGAACGCTTTCGATCGAGCGCTCGTGCTTTTCGATTTCGCGCACATCTTGATGGATCCGACGGAAGTGTTCGTAACGCGACACTCCGCACATAAGTTACGTGGACCAAGCGCAAGGGGCCGGACCGGTCAATCCAGCGACCCGGTCCGGCCCCTCCGCGCACGCCCCGAGCGCGCACCGCCCGTCAGCGGCGGGACATCACAGCAGCCCGTCCCACATCTGCTCCAGCAGCACCGACCACCAGCTCTCCGGCGACCCCAGCGCCGCCGGGTCCAGCGAGGCGAGCTGCGCCTGGAAGTCCACCGTCCACCGGCCCGCCTGCTCCTGGTTCAGCCCGAACCGCAGCCGCCACATCCGGCCCAGCAGCGCCAGACAGCGCACGAACTCCGGCAGACCGCTGTTCACGAACTGCGGCGGCACCGGAGCCCCACCGGGCCCCGCCTCCACCGGCACCGCGACGATGTGCGCCGTCCCGTACTGCACACAGACCGCCCGCCCGAAGTCCGTACCCATCACCAGGTACGACCCCGCGTCCGCGGCCGGCTGCACACCCCGCTCCGCCGCCAGCTCCGCCAGCGTCGGCACCGGCCGCCCCGGCTGCGCCTGCGCCCAGAAGAACGGGCCCATGTCCAGCGGCAGCCCCGCCACGACCAGCGTGTGCGCCACCACCGGCGGCACACCCTGCCGGGACACCGCCGCCTGCTCGAAACGGAACACCCCCGGCCCGAACGCCGCCGCCAGCTCCTGCGCCACGGCCTCCGGCGCCACCGGCGGCAACGGCTGCACTACCGGCAACGGCGCCCGCACCGGAGCGGGCCGCGCCGGACCGTCCGCCACCTGGTGCAACTCGCCCTGATGCGCCAGCAACTGCCGCATGCCCTGCTGCCGGCTCGCATGGTCCGTGCCGTACGGCGCGATGCTCGTGATCCGCGCCTGCGGCCACTGCTCACGGATCATCCGCGCGCAGTACGCCCCCGGCAGCTCGCACGACTCCAGCTCCGTGTGCAGCTCCAGCACCTGGTCCGGCGGCACGTTCATCGCCCGCAGCTCATGGAAGATCTGCCACTCCGGGTGCGGCGTACCCGGCGCCGAACGCCGGATCAGCTGCTGCTCGGAACCGTCCTGCGCCCGGTAGCGCAGCACCGCCTGATAACCCGGCCCGACCGTCGGCAGCCCGGCCGGCGGCTGCTGCGGATAGCCGTACGCCGGAGGCGGCGTCCCCGGACCGCCCGGAGCCGTCGGCTGCGGAGCGCCCGCACCCGGCGGCATACCGGGAGCACCCGGAGGCATACCGGGAGCACCGGGGGCCGGCGGCGGAGGCACACCGGGGCCGCCGACCGCGGGGCCCGCCAGCATCGTCTCCGCGTGGTGCACCGCACCCTGCGGACCGCCCGCGGAGCCGTGCGCACCAGGCACACCCGGAGCACCCGGGACGTGACCCGCGCCGGGCGTGCCCGGCATGCCCGGCGCACCCGGAGGCTGCGGCGCGTTCGGCACTCCCGGAGCACCGGGGGCACCAGGGGCACCGGGGGCACCCGGAGGCTGCGGAGCGCCCCCGCCCGTGCCGCCCCGGCCCGGGTCGGCCAGCATCGTCGCCGCGTGGTGGACACCGCCCGGCGGCGGGCCAGGTGTGCCCGGCGGCTGCGGCGCACCGGGGCCGCCCGCGACCTGCGGGCCGTCGGGGCCCAGCGCGGACATGAGCTGCGTGGGGATGTACCCGCCCGTCCCCGCACCGGGAACACCGGGAGCACCCGGCGCGGCAGGGCCCGGCGGAGGCGTGCCGCCCTGCGGCACGCCAGGAGCGTGCGCCCCCGGAACCCCGGGCACGCCCGGCGGAGGCGGCACCGGACCCCCGGGCCGCGCGCCCGGCGCCCCCGGCACACCCGGCGGCGGAGGCGGCGTCGCACCACCCCGCGCCCGGCGCGGCGGCGGCGTGGCCTTGCTGGTGGCCGCGTCGGCGATGTCACCGGCGTTCGGCGCGAGCCGGCCCGGCGCACCCGGACCGTCGGGCGGCTGCGGCACGGCACCCTGGGCACCACCCGCGCTCCCCGGGCCCTGCGGATAGCCGTACGGAGGCGTACCCGGCACCGGCGGAGGCGTGCCGCCCTGCGACGCACCGGGAGCGTGCGCGCCCGGCGCGTTCGGGTTCCGCAGCGCCGGCTCGATCGTCGTCCTCGGCAGCTGACTGCCACCCGAGATCAGCGCCGTCTTGGCCTCCGGCGCCACCGGCGGCGGCGTCTCGTCGTCCATCCCGCTCAGCGGCGGGGCGAACACCGTCTCCGGCAGCGGAACCGAACGGTCCTCACCGGCATCGGCGTTGGTGTCCGTACCCGCCCACGGAGTCGCTCCCGGCACCGACGGTCCGGGCACCGAAGCCCCAGCCCCGGCACCGGTACCGGCACCCGGAACAGCGGCACCACCCGCGGGCGCACCGCCCACCGGCACCCCCGCCTGCGTCCGGGCCAACGGCACCCCGGCCTGCGTCTCCGGCAACGCCGAACCCCCGGCCGAACCGGCACCCGCGAAACCCGCACCGGACCCGGCCGAACCAGCACCGGCACCACCCGGACCGGCCGAACCCGAACCCGCACTCGCGCCCGAAGCCCCAGCGCCACCCGGCCCGCCGCCCTCACGACGATCCGGAATCCCCATCCGGTCCGCCGCCTCCTGCAACCACTCCGGCGGAGTCAGCAGGAACGACGTCTGATTCAGATCCACCCGCGCGGCAGCCGGCGGCGGCGCGTCCGCCGCCTCCGCACTCACCCCGTACTCCTCCTCGTACCGGCGGATCACCTCACCCACCGGCAGCCCCGGCCACAGCGTCGCCTCGCCACTGTCACGGGCGATCACCAGCCGCTGCGCACCACCGTCCGAACGCGGACCGTCCGCACGGTCCTCCGCCCACACCACGAAACCGAGCCCGAACTCCCGCACCCGCACCTCACGATGCTGATACGAGGGAACATCCCCGTTGACCCACTCCTCGGCGCGCTCCTGCGCCTGCGCAAACGTCACCATCGCGAAGCTCACTCCCCCGCAGTGCCCGAGACCGGCACGGACCGCGCGAAACCGCCGTCCACCATCAGATTCGCCACCGTCTCCAACTCCGGCGGCGAACCCGCCAACCGGGACAGGAACACGTCGAAGTCCTCACCGCACGGCATCAACAACCGTTCCACCCGCTCCGCCGGCGGCCACGACGGATCCACGTCACGAGCGTCGTCGAACGCGCAGAACCACACCGAACCGACCCGCTCGCCCTTCACCTTCACCGCCAGCAGACCACCCTGCACGAAAGAGACACCCAGATAGTCCTTCGTCAGATGATCACGCAGACACTTGTTCACATACACCAGGTCATTGACCGCCGCCTCGTCCCGCACCGTGAAGAACGGCTGGTCCAGCAACAGCCCCGACTCCGGATCCAGAGCCGTCCCCACCGGCGCACAACCACCCGCCGCCTTCAGGAACGACCGGTACGCACCCGGCAACCGGTACCCCAGGTCCTCCTCGACCTGCAGCACCTGCTGCTCCGTCACCGCCACACCCGACCTCGGCAGCCCGAAATGCGCCGGACGCGTCTCCTGCAACGGCCGCGTCCCCCGCTTGCCCTGGTCCACCGCCGCCGTCGCCACACCACCGTGATGCCGCAACAACGCCTTCACCTCGACCGGAACCAGCTCCAGCCGCCGCGAACCCGCCACGTGATGCCACGTCCACCCGTGCGGCGTCGCCACCGCCGGCAACGTGTCCCACAACACATGACCCGACGCCGACAACGCCGCGTTCGCCGACACATAGTCCGTCAGCCGCAACTCGTCGACACCGAAACCCTCCGGCGGATCGGCGATCTCCGCCGCCGCACGTGCATAAGGAGAGAAGTCGGGATAACCGCGCTCGTCCACCCGCACCCCCGCCGGATGACGGGACGCCCGCACCGGATCCGGGAAATGCACGACCTGCCCGGCGTAGGCCGCGTTCGGCGGCGCGGCCTGCTGCCCAAGCCGACCTGTCGTCATGACGGTTGCCCCCTGCGGCACTCTGTACGACCCCGCGGCCGCCGACCCGACGCCGACCCTGCCCACCACGGTCCGTATCCGACTGTCTCCGACACGCTGACCGCTGACACCAACGCGTCGACCGCACCTGTCGCGGCACCGACAGCCTATGCGGTACACCTCCGCCGGTCACCGGGCCTCCACTTCCGTGACCAGCCGTCACCCCGCCGTGACAGCCAGCCCAAACCCCCGCGTGTCGCACCGCCCCAGCTTCCGCACCAGGCACGCCGTTTGGCAGTCTGGACCTTTCGGGGGGATGCTCGGGAGGGGATGGCGATCATGAACGCGACACAGACGGGACCACACACAGCCACCAACGGCGACCCCCGCGTCGGCTGGAGCCACACAGAAACCCCCCACACCCCGACCCTCCTCCAACGCCGCGACGGCATCCTCCCCACCGTCGCCGCCGCCCTCTCCGTCCGCGGCGCCACCCTCACCGGCACCGCCGCCCGCGGCGACACCCCACCCCCGCTCCACCCCCTCGTCCAGGACTTCCTCGACACCCTCACCAGCGACCGACGCGACCGCTTCACCGGCCGCTGCGCCGAGACCATCCTCATCTCACGCCACATCACCGCGGCCGACACCGAACGCAGCAAACGCGCCGCCCGCAAACCCATGACCAACGGAGAAGCCCGCAAAGCCCTCCGGCAGGCCAAACTCACCACCCGCCGCATCCGCGAGGACGGCGACCCCCTCCACGGCGGCTTCGCCACCCCCTGCCAGGCCTGCACCGCGCTCAGCGCCCATTTCGGCGTCCGCATCGTCGACCCCGCCACCCCGGCCGACTAGCACACCCGCAAAACCCGCACCCGCCCCCACACACCGAACAGTGGACAGATGCACCCCGACCGCACCTCCACCACACGCTTCCCCGTCCCCGTCGACGCCGCCCTGCGCACCGCCGGCTGGCACCCCGGACGCTGGGACATCAAACAGGCCGAAACCTGGGCCGACACCCTCCGCGACCACACCTCACCAGCGGGCCACCGCCACGCCGTCTTCCCCGCCGCCGTCGAAGCGTGGGCCGAATTCGGCGGCCTCCACCTCACCCCCACCGGCCCCGGCCGCCAGATAGCCCCCGCCGCACTCCACATCGACCCCCTGCACGGACTCCACCTCGCCCGCACCCTCGGCGACCTCGGCCGCGCCCTCGACACCGACATCAGCCCCCTCGGCGCCGAACCCGGCACCGACACCCTCATCGCCATCGACACCCAGGGCCGCGTCTACGCCCTCGACCACACCGGCGACTGGTACCTCGGCCCCGACATCGACCAGGCCCTCAACACCCTCGTCACCGGAATCCAGCCCACCCGCCTCACCACCGGCTGACCGGCCACACCCCGGCCCTACGACGCCGGAATCACCGCCGACACCCGGAAACCACCCGCGTCCGTAGGCCCCGACACGAACACCCCTCCGAGCGCCACCACCCGCTCCCGCATCCCCACCAGACCGTTCCCACCCGACGGCAACAACGCCGACGACGCCACCTCCGGCGGCGGCTCGTTCTCCACCTGCATCGCGATCTCCGACACCCGATGCGCCAACCGCACATACGTCCTCGCGCCGCCCGCGTGCTTGTGCACGTTCGTCAGCGCCTCCTGCACCACCCGATACGCCGTCTGCTCGATCTCCGGCGCATACCCCCGCACCTCACCCTCCACCGACAGCGCGACCACCATCCCCGCAGCCGCCGACTGCCCCACCAACTCCTCCAGCTCCTCCAGACAAGGCCCCTCCACCGCCTCGTCCGCCGCCCTCGACGCGGCCACCGCCACCGCCACCAACGGCACCTCACGCGCCCGCACGCCCTCACCACTGCGCAGCACGCCCAGCATCTCCCGCAGCTCCGTCAACGCCTGCCGGCCCATGTCCCCCACCAGCGCCGCGTTCTTCACCGCCTTCTCCGGATCCTTACGGGCCACCGCCTGCAACGCAGCCGCATGCACCACCATCAGACTCACCCGGTGCGCGACCACGTCATGCATCTCCCGCGCGATCCGCGTCCGCTCCTCGCCCCGCGCCCACTCCGCCCGCTCCTCGGCCCGCTCGGCCAGCAGCTGCAACTCCCGCTCAAGACTGTCCGCCCGCTCCCGCAGGCTCTCCATCAGCCGCCGCCGCGCCCCCACGTACAGCCCCAGCAGCAACGGCGGCGCCGTCATCCCCACCGACATCGTCACCGCGATGAACGGCACCGCCCACTCGCCCAGCCGCACCTCGGAGTCCGACAGCCGGCGCGCCTGCACGAACGTCACCACGAACATCCCCAGCAGCGACATCCCCGCCAGCGAGGCGATGATCCGCCGCGGCAGCTCCGACGCGGCGAGGGTGTACAGACCCACCACGCCCATGAGGTAGCCCATCTCCGCCGGCGCCACCGCGATCGACACCAGCACCACGGCGATCGGCCACCGGCGCCGCACCAGCAGGACCGACCCGGCGAGCACGCCGAACACGACCCCCACCGCCACCGGAATCCCGGCGTCCGACGCGAACCCGACGCCCCTGACCCCGCACTCCACCGCCGACACCAACGCCAGCGACCCGTCCAGCAGGGCACTGCGCCACCTGACCCACCACCACGGCCCCTGCCGGGCCGCGGCATGCTCTTCCCCCGTCGTGGTCATGCGACCAGCCTACGGTCGCGACCCCTCCCTTTTCCGGAGAGTTTCGACGACTGGCCTACACCACACCCCGTAATCGAATAACCACGAAACCGACAGGTATCCCTCGAACTGTTGAATCACCCCCCGTTCGACCCCGGAACCCTCCATTCCGCCCGGACGGTATGCCCATGGCACATTCCAACGGCAAACACGCCGACTTCGAGTCCCTCCGGGACCAGGCAGTAGCCCTACGCCGATCAGGCCACAGCCTCCGCCAGATCCGCGACGAGCTGAAGGTCTACAACAACGACCTCCTCAACCAGCTGGTGAAGGGAGAGCCGCCGCCGGAATGGACGAAACGCCCGCGAGCGAAGGACGGCCTCCGTGCGAAGGCCCGAGAGCTACGCCTCCAGGGCTGGACCTACGACCAGATCGAGATGGAGCTGGGGTGCTCGAAGGGCTCGATCTCGCTGTGGGTGCGGGATCTGCCGAAGCCGGAACGCCGCGACCCGTCGGAACAGGCGAAGCTGGCGGCCCGCAAGCGTTGGGAGCACGAACTGGCCATGCGGGACATGGAGCGCCAGAAGACGAAACTGACGGCAGCAGGCGAGATCGGCACACTGACCGACCGGGAGCTCTTTCTGCTGGGTGTCGGGCTCTACTGGGCCGAGGGCTCGAAGGACAAGCCGTACGCCAGGCGCGAGAAGGTCCAGTTCGTCAATAGTGACCCGGACATGATCCAGGTCTTCATCGCATGGCTGGACCAGCTCGGCGTGCACCGGGATCTTCTGCGCTTTCGACTCATGATCCACGAGACGGGGGACATCGAGGCCGCCGAGCAGTACTGGGCCGACACGGTCGGCGTCGACATCACCGAGCTCCAGAAGACGACGGTCAAGAAGCACAACCCCAGGACGGTCCGCAAGAACGTGGGCGAGGACTACCGGGGCTGCCTGGTGGTCAATGTGCTGCAAGGAGCCGAGTTGTACCGTCGCATCGAAGGCGCCTGGTACGGCATAGTAGGGGCTGTCCGTCCGGACGATCTACCAAACCGGACATAAGGGCTATCCCGGGTCGTCTAAGGGCAAGACGTCAGATTTTGGTTCTGATCATGGGGGTTCGAGTCCTCCCCCGGGAGCAGCTGCAGGTTCGGGTCCTGACTGGAGACAGTTCCGTCAGGGCCCGCGCTCATTTCTCCCCACCCCCGCCCCGGTATCCTGCGGAGGTCACCCCTCCCCCCAACAGCCGAAGGGCATCCCGTGAGCGCCATTCGCCCGGCAGCCGTCGTCGTTCTCGCAGCGGGTGAGGGCACCCGTATGAAGTCGGCCACACCGAAGGTCCTGCATGACATCTGTGGCCGCAGTCTGGTCGGCCATGTGCTGGCGGCGGCCGGTGAGCTGAACCCCGAGAACCTGGTCGTGGTCGTCGGTCACGCGCGGGAGAAGGTGACCGCGCATCTGGCCGAGGTCGCGCCCGACGTGCGTACGGCCGTGCAGGCGGAGCAGAACGGCACCGGGCACGCGGTGCGGATGGGCCTGGAGGAGCTGGGCGGCCCCCTGGAGGGGACCGT
This sequence comes from Streptomyces sp. NPDC005017, assembly GCF_042873115.1. Classification (NCBI taxonomy): domain Bacteria; kingdom Bacillati; phylum Actinomycetota; class Actinomycetes; order Kitasatosporales; family Streptomycetaceae; genus Streptomyces; species Streptomyces sp. NPDC005017. The sequence continues at coordinate 128,461 of NZ_JBIALD010000015.1, forward strand.
GGTCGTCGTGTGCGGCGACACCCCGCTGCTGACCGGTGAGACGCTGCGCGCCCTGGCCGGCACGCACTCGGCCGACGGCAACGCCGTCACCGTGCTGACCGCCGAGGTGCCGGACGCGACCGGCTACGGCCGGATCGTGCGGGACGACAGCGGTGCCGTGACGGCGATCGTCGAGCACAAGGACGCGAGCGAGACGGTCCGGGAGATCCGGGAGATCAACTCGGGGGTGTTCGCGTTCGACGGCCGGCTGCTGGCCGAGGCCCTCAAGCAGGTCCGCACGGACAACAGCCAGGGTGAGGAGTACCTCACGGACGTGCTGGGGATCCTGCGTGAGGCGGGCCACCGTGTCGGTGCCTCCGTGGCCGGGGACCACCGGGAGATCGCGGGGATCAACAACCGTGTGCAGCTCTCGGAGGCGCGTCGCATCCTCAACGACCGGCTGCTCACGCGGGCGATGCTGGCCGGTGTGACCGTCGTCGACCCGGCGACCACCTGGGTGGACGTGACCGTGACGTTCGAGCAGGACGCCGTGGTGCACCCGGGTACGCAGCTGCAGGGCGCGACGCATGTCGCCGAGGGCGCGGAGGTCGGGCCGAACTGCCGGCTGGTGGACACGCGTGTGGGTGCGGGGGCCCGGGTGGACAACACGGTGGCGACGAGCTCCGTGGTGGGTCCGGGTGCGTCGGTGGGGCCGTTCGCGTATCTGCGTCCGGGGACGCGGCTGGGCGCCAAGGGCAAGATCGGCACGTTCGTGGAGACGAAGAACTCCTCGATCGGCGAGGGGACGAAGATTCCTCATCTGTCGTACGTGGGTGACGCGACGATCGGTGAGTACTCGAACATCGGTGCCGCGAGCGTGTTCGTGAACTACGACGGGCAGGACAAGCATCACACGACCATCGGGTCGCACTGCCGCACCGGTTCCGACAACATGTTTGTGGCACCGGTCACGGTCGGGGACGGTGCCTACACGGCGGCGGGGTCCGTCATCACGAAGGACGTGCCGCCCGGTTCGCTGGCCGTGGCCCGTGGTCAGCAGCGGAATATCGAGGGCTGGGTGGCTCGTAAGCGTCCGGGGAGCGCGGCGGCGAAGGCGGCCGAGGCGGCTTCCCGGGAGCCGGGCGGCGAGGGCTGACCGGAAACAGGCACGCCGGACACGGCGTACCGTGATAGGTGCATACCCGCACACCCCCAGCTGAGACGGCCTCTCACGCCCAGTGGCGAGGTCTGCTCGACACCCAGCTGCGACACCTCTGAGGAGACAGTGCTGTGACCGGGATCAAGACGACCGGCGAGAAGAAGTTGATGTTCTTCTCCGGCCGCGCCCACCCCGAGCTTGCCGAGGAGGTCGCCCACCAGCTGGGTGTCGGGGTCGTCCCGACGAAGGCCTTCGACTTCGCCAATGGTGAGATCTACGTTCGCTACCAGGAGTCGGCGCGTGGTGCGGACTGCTTCCTGATCCAGAGCCACACGGCTCCGATCAACAAGTGGGTCATGGAGCAGTTGATCATGATCGACGCCCTGAAGCGTGCGTCGGCGCGGTCGATCACGGTCATCGTGCCGTTCTACGGTTACGCGCGGCAGGACAAGAAGCACCGGGGTCGTGAACCGATCTCGGCGCGTCTGATCGCGGATCTGATGAAGACGGCGGGTGCGGACCGCATTCTGGCGATCGATCTGCACACGGATCAGATCCAGGGGTTCTTCGACGGTCCGGTGGATCACCTGTTCGCGCTGCCGCTGCTGGCGGACTACGTGGGCGAGAAGGTGGACCGGGAGAAGCTGACGGTGGTGTCGCCGGACGCGGGTCGTGTGCGGGTGGCGGACCGTTGGTGCGACCGGCTGGGTGCGCCGCTGGCGATCGTGCACAAGCGGCGTGACAAGGACGTGGCGAACCAGGTGACCGTGCATGAGGTGGTCGGTGAGGTTCGTGGCCGGGTGTGTGTGCTGGTGGACGACATGATCGACACGGGTGGCACGATCTGTGCGGCGGCGGACGCGTTGTTCGCGCACGGTGCGGAGGATGTCATCGTGACGGCGACGCACGGTGTGCTGTCGGGTCCGGCGGCGGACCGGCTGAAGAACTCGCGGGTGAGTGAGTTCGTGTTCACGAACACGCTGCCGACGCCGGGTGAGCTGAGCCGTGATCTGGACAAGCTGACGGTGCTGTCGATCGCTCCGACGATCGCGAGTGCGGTGCGTGAGGTGTTCGAGGACGGTTCGGTGACGAGCCTGTTCGACGAGCAGTAAGGGTTTTTCGGGGCTCCTGGTGACGGGGGCCGGTGATCCTTTTGGGTGCGGCCTTTCTGCCGAGTAGACTGCTGGAGTTGCTCGGCGAGGGAGGCCGCACTTCTGTGTGCGGCTGTCCGTTATCGACGCGCTCTTCGTAGCAGGCCGTTCGTGGCCGGGTGACCACGTCCGCTTTCCACCTTCTGCGAGGAGTGAACATGTCCGAGGTCAAGCTCGCCGCCGAGTCCCGTACCGAGTTCGGCAAGGGTGCCGCGCGCCGCATCCGTCGTGAGAGCAAGGTGCCCGTCGTTCTGTACGGTCACGGCACGGACCCGAAGCACCTGACCCTGCCGGGTCACGAGCTGCTGCTGGCGCTGCGTACGCCGAACGTCCTGATCTCGCTGGACATCGACGGCAAGACGCAGGAGCTGGCGATCCCGAAGGCCGTGCAGCGTGACCCGCTGAAGGGCTTCCTGGAGCACGTCGACCTGCTGCTGGTCAAGCGTGGCGAGAAGGTCACGGTCGAGGTTCCGGTCGTGGCCGAGGGCGAGCTGGCGGCGGGTGGCAACCTGCTGGAGCACGTGCTGAACGCGCTGCCGGTCGAGGCCGAGGCCACGCACATCCCGGAGTCGGTGTCGGTGTCGGTGGAGGGTCTTGAGGCCGGTGCCTCGGTCCTGGCCAAGAACATCACGCTGCCGAAGGGCACCACGCTGGCGGTCGAGGAGGACGCGGTGGTCCTTCAGGTGCTGGCCGCGCAGGCGGAGGAGGCCCCGGAGGGCGAGGCCGCCGAGGGTGCGGAGGCTGTGGCCGAGGAGGCCTGAGCCTGACGCCTGGCGTCGTTTTTGTCAGCCGCTGCTTCCTGTCGGGGAGCGGCGGCTGGCGTGTGTTCGAGGCGTATTCGAAGGAGACGTGGACGTGACGACCGACCCGAGTGCCCCCTGGCTGATCGCCGGGCTGGGCAATCCCGGACCCGAGTACGCGATGAACCGGCACAACGTGGGGTTCATGGTGGTGGATCTGCTGGCCGAGCGGTTGGGGGGGAAGTTCAAGCGGGCCGGCAAGGCGCAGGCGCAGGTGGTGGAGGGGCGGATCGGTCCGCCGGGGCCGTCGGGTCGCCGGGTGGTGCTGGTGAAGCCGATGTCGTTCATGAATCTGTCGGGTGGTCCGGTGAACGCGTTGCGGGACTTCTACAAGGTGCCGTTGGGGAATGTCGTGGCGGTGCATGACGAGCTGGACATCGACTACGGCACGTTGCGGTTGAAGCTGGGTGGCGGGGACAACGGGCACAACGGGCTGAAGTCGATGACGAAGGCGTTCGGGGCGGATTATCACCGGGTGCGGTTCGGGATCGGGCGTCCGCCGGGGCGGATGCAGGTGGCGGATTTCGTGTTGAGGGATTTCGCGTCGGCGGAGCGCAAGGAGCTGGGCTACTTCGTGGATCGTGCGGCGGATGCGGTGGAGTGTCTGGTGATCGAGGGGCTGGAGCGGGCGCAGGGGTCGTACAACTCCTGACAAGTGCCTCGGCGTGGTTGACGGTGTGTGTGGGCATGGCCAAGGATCGCGGCCATGCCTTCTGCTTCCGTCTCTGCTCGGCACGGGGCCGGGACGGCGCCGGGTACCGTCGCCCTCCGGTTCGGCCGGGTGGCCGTCATGGGTGTGGTCACGGTGCTGATCCTGGTCGCGGGTGTGTGGGCGTCCTGGGGTTCGGCCCAGTACGTGATGCTGACCAAGGGCCGTGAGCGTGGCACGGTCGAGGTGACGGGTTGTGGTGAGCGGGCCTGTTCGGGGCCGTATGCGCCGTTGTCGCCGGGGTCGCGTGCGCGGGCGAGTGTCGAGGTCGAGGACACGGTGGCGGTGGAGAAGGGGCGCACGTACACGGTGGTGGTGAAGCCGGGCGGGGAGAGCGCGGTGCGTTCGGGTCCGGCGGGGGTGTTGTACGCGTGGGTTCCGCTGGGGGGTGCGTTGCTGCTGGCGTCGGTGGTGGTGGCGGGCGGGTTGCGGCGGACGCGGGCGGCGTGGGTGCTGGCGGGTTCGGGGTTCGTGCTGCTGACGGCGGCTTTTCTGGCCGTGTGACGGCCGTGGGGGACGTGGGGGAAGACGAGAAGGGCGGCACCCTGGTGGGTGCCGCCCTTTCGGGTGGTGCGGGGTCAGCCGGTGTTGCGCAGGCCGGCGGCGACGCCGTTGACGGTCAGCAGCAGGGCGCGGGAGAGCAGCGGGTCGGGCTGCTCGCCTGCCTCGGCGGCGTCGCGCTGACGCTTGAGGAGGGCGACCTGCAGGTAGCTGATGGGGTCGAGGTAGGCGTCGCGGATGGCGAAGGTCTGGCGCAGGGCGGGCTGGGCGTCGAGGAGTTCGGCCTCGCCGGTGACCTTGAGGACCTCGGCGACGGTCAGCTCGTGTTCGGCGCGGATGGTGTCGAAGACGTGGCGGAGCTCGTCGGGGACGAGGGTGTCGACGTAGTGGCCGGCGATGCGCAGGTCCGTCTTCGCGAGGGTCATCTCGACGTTGGAGACGAAGTTGCGGAAGAAGTGCCACTGTCCGTACATCTCTTCGAGCACGGTGTCGAGTCCGGCTTCGCGCAGGGCCTTGAGGCCGGAGCCGACGCCGAACCAGCCGGGGACGATCTGGCGGGACTGGGTCCAGCCGAAGACCCAGGGGATGGCGCGCAGGCCGTCGAGGGAGACGCCCGAGCCGGGGCGGCGGGCGGGCCGGGAGCCCAGGTGCAGGTCGGCGAGCTGGTCGACCGGCGTGGAGGCGAGGAAGTACGTCGGCAGGTCGGGGTCCTCGACGAGTTCGCGGTAGGCGGCGTGGGCGGCGTCGGAGACGACGTCCATCGCGGCGTCCCAGCGGGCGAGGGCCTCGTCGGACTGGCGCGGTGCGGTGTGCAGGGCGGAGGCCTGGAGGGTGGCGGCGACCGTCAGTTCCAGGTTCTCCCTGGCGAGGGAGGGGATGAGGTACTTGTCGGAGATGACCTCGCCCTGCTCGGTGACCTTGATCTCGCCCTCCAGGGTGCCCCAGGGCTGGGCGAGGATGGCGTCGTGGGAGGGGCCGCCGCCGCGGCCGACGGTGCCGCCGCGGCCGTGGAAGAGGCGCAGGCGGACGCCGTAGCGGTGGGCGACGTCGCGCAGGCGGCGCTGGGCGCGGTGGATCTCCCACTGGCTGGTGGTGATGCCGCCGAACTTGGAGGAGTCGGAGTAGCCGAGCATGACCTCCTGGACGTCGCCCCGCAGGGCCACGAGCCTGCGGTACGACGGGTCGGAGAGCATGTCCTCGAGGATGGTGTCGGCTGCCTTGAGCTCGTCGGTGGTCTCCAGCAGCGGCACGATGCCGATCCTGGCCCAGCCGGCGTGGAGGTCGAGGAGGCCTGCCTCGCGGGCGAGGACGGTGGCGGCGAAGACGTCGTCGGCGCCCTGGCACATGGAGATGATGTAGGACTCGACGACCTCGGGCCCGAAGACCTCCAGGGCCTTCTTGACGGTCTGGAAGACGCCGAGGGTCTTCTCGCCGGCCGCGTCGACGGGTGCGGGGGTGGGGGCGAGGGGGCGGCGGGAGCGCAGTTCCTTGGCGAGGAGCTTGGTGCGGTAGTCCCGGGGCATGTCGGTGTAGCGCCAGGACTCCTCGCCGAGGCGGTCGAAGAGCTGGCCGAGGGCGTGGTGGTGGGCGTCGGCGTGTTCGCGGACGTCCATGGTGGCGAGCTGGAGGCCGAAGGCGGCGAGGGTGCGGATGGTGCGGTTCATGCGGCCGTCGGCGAAGAGTCCGCCGCGGTGGGCGCGCAGTGAGGTCTGGATGAGGGTGAGGTCGGCGAGGAGTTCGCCGGTGCCGAGGTAGTCGCGGCCGTCCTGGTGGGGGGTGCCCTTGGCGAGGCGCTGCTTGGTGTTCTCGAGCTTCTGGCGGATGCAGGTGGCCTTGAGCCGGTAGGGCTCCTCGGCGTTGAGGCGCTTGTAGCGGGGGCTGATCTCGGGGAGGTTCTCGAGGTCGGTCTTGAGGGAGGTGGTGAGTTCGTCGGTGGCGCCGCTGTAGCGGATGGAGTTCGACAGGAAGCCGCGGAGTTCGTCGATCATCTCCAGGGCGTCGTTGATGCCGTGTTCGTGCTGGAGGATGAGGACGTCCCAGGTCACCTGGGGGGTGACGTTGGGGTTGCCGTCGCGGTCGCCGCCGATCCAGGTGCCGAAGGTGAGGGGGCGGGTGGTGTCGGGGAGGGTGACGCCGACGCGTTCGAGTTCGGCGGTGAGGTCCTCGAGGACGTCGCCTACGGCGTTGGCGTGGAGTTCGTCGAGGTAGTAGATGGCGTTGCGGGCCTCGTCGGCGGGTTCGGGGCGGACGACGCGGAGTTCGTCGGTCTGCCAGACGAGGTCGATGTTCTCGGCCAGGCGGGTGTCGTGGCGGCGGCGGTCGGAGTCGATGACGGGGGTCTCGAGGAGCGCGGCGATGCGCCGGAGCTTGTTGAGGACCGACCGGCGTGCGGCTTCGGTGGGGTGCGCCGTGAAGACGGGGCGGACGTTGAGGTGCTCGACGGTCTGCCGCAGGTGCTCGGGGTCGGCGTCCTTGAGGCGGTCGGCGGTGCGGGAGAGCAGTCCGCCTTCGGCTGCCCGGCGGGCGCGCAGCTCGCGGCCTCGGTGCACCTGTTCGGTGACGTTGGCGAGGTGGAAGTAGGTGGAGAAGGCGCGTACGAGCTTGGCGGCGGTCTCCAGTTCGGTGCCGCGCAGCAGTTCGGCGGCGGCTTCTCCGTCCTCGCGGGTGAGGCGGCGGACCTTCTCGACGAGTTCTAGGAGCTCGGGGCCCTCTTGGCGGACGAGTGTCTCGCCGAGGAGGTCGCCCAGGCGGCGGATGTCGGCGCGCAGCTCGGTGCTGGTGTTCGCCTGGGGCTCAGTCTGGTCGTCGGCACTGCTCACAGGTGCGGCTCCTTGCAGTGTTGAAGCTCGTCTGGGAGGGAACCCGGGTGACCGGCGCGCGGCGGGGTGCCGCATACGGGCGGTGCTTCCGGGAAGAGTTTCAGAGCGGACCGCGCTGTCCGACCGGTTCCAAGGATAGGTGTCGGGGCGGACGCGCAGGTTCAGGGGCTCTTGCCGCCGGGCCGGGCGCTGCCATACTTACGACGCCGTAGGTTACGGAACCGTAGGAACACCTGACCGGTTCCGGTCGTGCGGTTTCCGCTCTCACGACCCTCGACCCCACAGGGGACGCCCCAATGACCACGAGTTCCGATGTGATCGAAGAGGCCCCGGAGGCTTCCGGCGGTGCTGTGCCCTCCGCGACGCTCGGCGGGGAGCAGAAGCGTTCGATCGAGCAGATCGCGCTGCTGCTGTTCATCGCCGTTCCGTTCGTTGCGCTGGTGGCGGCGGTGCCGCTGGCGTGGGGATGGGGGGTGAGCTGGCTGGATCTGGGTCTGATGGTGTTTTTCTACTATCTGGGCTGTCATGGCATCACGATCGGTTTCCACCGGCATTTCACGCATGGTTCGTTCAAGGCGAAGCGGCCTTTGAGGATCGCGCTGGCGATCGCGGGGTCGATGGCGGTGGAGGGTCCGCTGGTGCGGTGGGTGGCCGATCACCGCAAGCATCACAAGTTCTCCGACGCGGAGGGTGATCCGCATTCGCCGTGGCGGTACGGCGAGTCGCTGCCCGCGCTGGTGAAGGGCCTGTGGTGGGCGCACATCGGCTGGTTGTTCGACGAGGAGCAGACGTCGCAGGAGAAGTACGCGCCGGATCTGATCAAGGATCCGGCGCTGCGTGCGATCTCGCGGCAGTTCGTGCTGTGGACGATGCTGTCGCTGGCGTTGCCGCCGGTGATCGGTGGTCTGGTGACGATGTCGTGGTGGGGGGCGTTCACGGCGTTCTTCTGGGGTTCGCTGGTGCGGGTGGCGTTGCTGCATCACGTGACGTGGTCGATCAACTCGATCTGTCACGCGGTGGGCAAGCGGCCGTTCAAGTCTCGGGACCGTTCGGGCAATGTGTGGTGGCTGGCGGTGCTGTCGTGCGGTGAGTCGTGGCACAACCTGCATCACGCGGACCCGACGTCGGCGCGGCACGGTGTGATGCGTGGGCAGGTGGATTCGAGTGCGCGGCTGATCCGGTGGTTCGAGCTGGCGGGGTGGGCGTACGACGTGCGCTGGCCGTCACGCTCGCGTATCGATTCGCGGCGCAACCCCGACGAGGGTGGTTCCCGGCGCCGGAAGGCGCCCGTCGAGGCGGCATGATTGACGCCGTGGCGACCGACTCCAGCAGCATCAGCGATGACAAGCCGCGGCGGACGCGCCGTACCCGGATGACCGGTGCGGAGCGCCGCCAGCAGCTGCTGGAGATCGGGCGGACCCTGTTCGCGGCGAAGGGGTTCGAGGGCACGTCGGTGGAGGAGATCGCGGCGAAGGCCGGGGTGTCCAAGCCGGTGGTGTACGAGCACTTCGGCGGGAAGGAGGGCTTGTACGCGGTGGTGGTCGACCGTGAGATGCGGCGGCTGCTGGACATGGTGACGGGTTCGTTGACGGCCGGGCATCCGCGGGAGCTGCTGGAGCAGGCGGCGTTCGCGTTGCTGGACTACATCGAGGAGTCCACGGACGGGTTCCGGATCCTGGTGCGTGATTCGCCGATTCCGCAGTCGACGGGTTCGTTCGCGTCGTTGATCTCGGACATCGCCACGCAGGTGGAGGACATCTTGGGGCGTGAGTTCAAGAGCCGTGGTTTCGATCCGAAGCTGGCGCCGTTGTACGCGCAGGCGCTGGTGGGGATGGTCGCGTTGACGGGGCAGTGGTGGCTGGAGGTGCGGCGGCCGAAGAAGTCCGAGGTGGCGGCGCATCTGGTGAATCTGGCGTGGCACGGGCTGGACGGCCTGGAGGCGAAGCCGCGCTTGATCGGGCATCGCAAGAGTTGAATGAGGTGTCCGTCGCCTCCGTGTCGGCGGTTACCGCGTCGTCCACGTCATCGACGACGTGATCCACATCCTCGGCTCCCGCCTCGGCCGGGCCGTCTGACCGGCTCATCCTCCCTTACGGGCCACCGCGAACACGCGGCGGAACGGGAACGGCGTCCCGTGCTCCGTCGCCGGATACGCCTCGCGCAGTGCCTGGCGGTAGGCGCGCAGGAAGGCGTCGTGGGCCTCGGGCCGGTCGGCGAGGGCGGTGAGGACGGGGCGCAGGCCGGTGCCCTTGACCCAGTCGAGGACGGGGTCCTCGCCCTTCAGGAGATGGATGTACGTCGTCTCCCAGGTGTCGGCCTCGCAGCCCAGGGCGGTCAGGTGCCGCAGGTAGGCGGCGGGGGTGAGGACGGCGTCGTCGTGGCGGAGGGCGTCGGTGACGCCGTGCCGGGCGGCGAGGTCGCGCATCAGGCGGTGGCTGGGGGCGTCGAAGTTGCCGGGGACCTGGAAGGCGAGGGTGCCGCCGGGGTTCAGTGCCGCGATCCAGTCGGCGAAGCGCTCGGTGTGGCCGGGGATCCACTGGAGTGTGGCGTTGCTGATGATCAGGTCGTGGGGCTCGGCGGGTGACCAGGTGCGGACGTCGGCGTGGGTGAAGCCGAGGTGGCCGCCGCCGGGGGTGGGGCCTTCGTGGTCGGTGTGGGCCTTGTCGAGCATCTCGGGGGAGTTGTCGTAGCCGGTGATGCGGGCGCCGGGCCAGCGTTCGGCGAGCAGGGCGGTGACGTTGCCGGGGCCGCAGCCGAGGTCGGCGATGCGGGGGCGGTCTTCTGCCGGGAGGGCGGGGACGCGGGCGAGGAGGTCGGTGAAGGGGCGGGCGCGGGGGCCGGCGTGGCGCAGGTACTGGACGGGGTTCCAGGTGGGGGTGGTCATGGGTCCACTCTCCGTCCGCGTTATCTCGACGTCAAGAGACTTTACATCAAGAGACTTCACGTCGACACAACCACTACACTGATCGTCATGGAGGACGAGGTCGATCGGCTGGTTGCGGCGTGGCGCCGGGAGCGCCCGGACCTCGACGTGGAACCGCTTGAGGTCCTCAGCCGGGTGAGCCGGCTGGCCCGGCATCTGGACCGGGCGCGCCGGCTGGCGTTCTCCGAGCACAGCCTGGAGCCCTGGGAGTTCGACGTGCTGACCGCGCTCAGGCGCGCGGGATCGCCGTACCAGCTCTCCCCCGGGCAGCTGCTGACCCAGACGCTGGTCACCTCCGGCACGATGACCAACCGCATCGACCGGCTCGCCAAGAAGGGCCTCGTCGAGCGGCTGCCCGATCCCAGCGACCGGCGCGGTGTGCTGGTGCGGCTGACCGTCGAGGGCCGCGACCGCGCCGACCAGGCCCTGGCCGGACTGCTCGACCAGGAGCGGGCCATCCTCGCCGAGCTCTCCCGTGCCCAGCGCGGTGAACTGGCCGCGCTGCTACGCCAGCTGACCGCCCCGTTCGACAACATCCCCGGTTAGGTCGACCGGGCCGACCCCGGCCCTGCGGGCGAGCGCGACCGCGGCGAGGGTGGAGTGGACGCCCAGCTTGCCGAGGACGTTCTGCATATGGGTGCGTACGGTGTGGGGGCTCAGGAACAGCCGTTCGGCGACCGCCTTGCGGCCGAGCCCAGCGACCATGCAGCGCAGCACCTCGCGTTCGCGCGGGGTGAGTGACTCCACCAGGCGTTCGCTCTCGGTGCGGTGCCTGCGGGCGGCCGTCAGCTCGCGCAGCACCCCGGTCAGCAGGGCGGGCGGCAGATGCGTCTCGTCGCGCAGCACGCCCCGGACGACGGTCAGCAGCCGCGACAGCGAGCAGTCCTTGGCGACCCAGCCGGACGCCCCGGCCTGGAGCGCGAGGGCCGCGCGCCGCGGGTCGTCCTTCTCGGCGAGCACGACCGTGCGCACACCCGGCTGGGCGCCGCGCACCCCCGTGACCAGCGAGATCCCGTCGACGGTGCCCTCCTCGCCGGCGTCCGGCACGGACGCTACGGGCTGCACGGGCACCGTCGGCCGTATGCCGGGCACGGCCCCGCCGAGGTCGGCGTCGACGAGCAGGACGTCGTAGCGGCGCCCCTCGGCGGCCGCGCGCTCCAGGCAGCGCAGCGCCGCGGGGCCGCTGCCCGCGGCGGAGACGTCGACGTCGGGCTCGGCGGCCAGGGCGGCGGCGAGCGACTCGGCGAAGATGCGATGGTCGTCGACGACCAGGACTCGGATGCGTACCACGAAACCCCCTTCCCCAAGCTCTCTCACGAGCAGGGGATGCCAAGGTCGGGAGAAACTTGTGACAGGCACGGGCACGGCGCCCGGAGCGTCGTACCGCCACGGCCGCCGCCGTGCGGAAACAGCTACCCCCACTTCGGGCGTCGTACCCGACTGTCTCGCCCCCTGAACGGCACCGGCCCCCACCGGTGCTGTCCATCAGGGTACGGACGGGGAACGGCAGCGGAAGGCTATTTGCAGAACTGGCCGCCGGACGCGTTTATGGTGTGCCGCATGTTTCGTATCGAGGCGGAAGTCGACAAGGCCCGGCGAGATCTGCTCCGTTCACGTCTGCGCGACACCAACACGGCGGCCTCGCCGATCCTGCGCGCGCTGCGCGGCACGCCGCAGGAACGCGAGAACCCCCTGCACGTCTGGGCGTCGGACGCGGGGGGCGAACTGGCGGGAGGGCTGGTCGGTCACACCTGGACGACCTGGCTGCACGTGGCGTACCTGTGGGTCGACGAGCGCCACCGCGGTGGGGGGCTCGGCGGCCGGCTGCTGGCGGAGGCGGAGCGCCTCGCGCGCGAGGGGCGCGGCTGCCGGGCCGCCCGGCTGGAGACCTGGGACTTCCAGGCGCCGGAGTTCTACCGCAAGCAGGGCTACGACGTGGTGTGCGTGATCCCCGACTATCCGCCGGGGATCACGGAGTACACCCTGGTCAAACGGCTGGCCTGAACGGGGGCCCTCCGGGCGGACCGGGACCCGGCCGTCCGGGACAGCCGCCCGGGGGTGGGGCGTCCGGACGGCCGGGCGGCGCCATCGCCTGCCGGCCCCGCCCCGGCGGACACCGGGCGAAACACCCGCGCCGGACGGACCGCCGGGCCGGGCGGGCCGGGCGGACAGCTGCGGGCGCGACGGCCCGTCCGCGCGGACGGCCGGGCGGCGCCACCGTCTGCCGGACGGACGGCCCCGGCCCGGCGGACACCGGGCGAAACACCCGCGCCGGGCGGACCGCCGGGCCGGGCGGGGCATCCGTAGGCGCGACGGCCGGATCGCGCGGACCGTAGACCGGGCGGCGGCCGGGCGGACGGCCGTGCGGATGCCCCGGACACCCGGGGCGGGGTGGGTGGTCAGGCGGCCGGGTCGAGGCGGTGGGCGCCCGGGGAGGGGACCGCTTCGAAGACCCGGGGGGCCGTCAGGCCCGCCGTCGCGAAGGCCTCTTCGACGGCCTTGGTGATCGCGTCGACGTCCGTCGCCTCGGCGAGCACGATCGCCGAGCCGCCGAAGCCGCCGCCGGTCATCCGGGCGCCGAGCGCGCCCGCGGCGACCGCCGTGTCGACGACCAGGTCCAGCTCGCGGCAGGAGACCCGGAAGTCGTCGCGCAGCGAGGCATGGCCCTCGGTGAGGACGGGGCCGATGGCGCGGGTGTCGCCCGCCTCCAGCAGGGCCACCACGCGCTCCACGCGCCGGTCCTCGGTGACGACATGGCGCACCAGACGGCGCACCTCCTCGTCGTCGAGCCGGGCGAGGGCCTCGTCGAGGCCGTCGTGGGGGACGTCGCGCAGGGCGTCGACGCCGAGCAGCGCGGCGCCCTGCTCGCAGCCCGCGCGGCGCTTGCCGTACTCGCCCTCGTTGTGGGCGTGCTTGACGCGGGTGTCGACGACCAGCAGGCGCATGCCCTCGGCGGCCAGGTCGAAGGGGATCTGCTGCTGCGCCAGGTCCCGGGTGTCGAGGAACAGCGCGTGGCCGTCCTGGCAGCAGGCGGACGCGGTCTGGTCCATGATGCCGACGGGCGCGCCGACGTAGGAGTTCTCCGCGCGCTGGCACAGGCGGGCCAGCTGCGGCCGGGCGAGGCCCAGTTCGAACAGGTCGTTCAGCGCGAGGGCGACGACGACCTCCACGGCCGCCGACGAGGACAGGCCCGCGCCCGCGGGGACGGTGGAGGCGAGGTGGACGTCGGCGCCGGTGACCGGGTGCCCGGCCTCGCGCAGCGCCCACACCACACCGGCCGCGTACGCGGTCCACTCCTTGTCGGCGAGCGGCTGCAGTTCGTCCAGGCGCAGTTCGGTGACGCCGGTGCCGATGTCCGCCGAGTGCAGGCGCAGGACGCCGTCGGTGCGGCGGGAGACGGCGGCGACGGCGGTGTGGGGCAGCGCGAAGGGCATCACGAAGCCGTCGTTGTAGTCGGTGTGTTCGCCGATCAGGTTGACCCGGCCGGGCGCGGACCAGACGCCGTCGGGTGTGGCTCCGTACAGTGCGACGAAGCCGTCTCGGACCTCAACTGCCCCCACTTAACGCTCCCTTGCGATGGCCTGTGCGAACTGCCAGGCGTCGGCGACGATCCCGGCGAGATCCGGGCGGGACGGGTTCCAGCCGAGCCGCTCGCGGGCGGTGTCGGCGGCGGCGACCAGGACCGCCGGGTCGCCGCCCCTGCGGGGGGCCACGACCTCGGGGACGGGCCGGCCGGTGACCTGGCGGACGGTCTCTACGACCTGGCGCACGGAGAAGCCCTCGCCGTTGCCGAGGTTGCAGATCAGGTGCTCGCCCTCGGTGGCGGCCGTCAGGGCGAGGAGGTGGGCCTCGGCGAGGTCGGCGACGTGGATGTAGTCGCGGACGCAGGTGCCGTCCGGGGTCGGGTAGTCGTCGCCGTAGACGGAGATGGCGTCGCGGCGGCCCTGGGCGACCTGGAGGACGAGCGGGATCAGGTGAGACTCGGGGTCGTGGCGCTCGCCGCAGTCCCCGTAGGCGCCGGCGACGTTGAAGTAGCGCAGGGAGACCGCGCCGAGGCCGTGGGCGGCCGCCTCGCCGGTGATCATGTGGTCGACGGCGAGCTTGGAGGCGCCGTAGGGGTTGGTGGGGCGGGTCGGGGCGCTCTCCGGGATCGGGACCTGCTCGGGCTCGCCGTAGGTGGCGGCGGTGGAGGAGAAGACGAGCTTGCGCACGCCCGCCTCGCGCATGGCGGTCAGCAGCGCCATGGTGCCGGCGACGTTGTTCTCCCAGTACTTCTCCGGCCTCACCACGGACTCGCCGACCTGTGAGGAGGCGGCGAAGTGCAGCACGGCCCCGTAGGAGGCGTCGAGCCACTTGGCGGCGTCGCGGATGTCGCCCTCGACGAAGGCGGCGCCCGCGGGAACGCCCTCGCGGAAGCCGGTGGAGAGGTTGTCGAGGACGGTGACCTCGTGGCCCGCCTCCAGCAGATGCTGGGCGACCACGCTGCCGACGTAACCCGCCCCGCCCGTCACCAGGTACTTCATGAACTCGCTACCTCTCGCAGTCGCTCGGCCGCGCGTTCCGGCGGCACGTCGTTGATGAACACGCTCATGCCGGATTCGGAACCCGCGAGGAACTTCAGCTTTCCGGAAGTCCTTCGGACGGTGAAAAGCTCCAGGTGCAGTCCGAAGTCGTCGCGGTTGACGCCGTCGAACTCCTCCAGCGGCCCGAACGGCGCCTGGTGCCAGGCGGCGATGTAGGGCGTGGGGGAGGCACCCTCGCCGAAGATACGGTCGAATCGCCGCAAGAGTTCCAGATAGACCTTGGGGAACTCTGTGCGAGCGGCCTCGTCCAGGGCGAGCAGGTCCGGCACCCGGCGCCTCGGGTACAGGTGGACCTCGTAGGGCCAGTGGGCGGCGTAGGGGACGAACGCGACCCAGTGTTCACCCTCCAGGACGACCCGCTCACCGGCGAGTTCACGCTCCAGGACGGCGTCGAAGAGGTTCTCGCCGCCGGTGGCCTCCTTGTGCGCGGCCGCCTGGCGCAGCATCAGGGCGGTACGGGGCGTGGTGAAGGGGTAGCCGTAGATCTGCCCGTGGGGGTGCTGCAGGGTCACACCGATCTCGGCGCCCCGGTTCTCGAAGCAGAACACCTGCTCCACGGAGGGCAGATGGGACAGCTCCAAGGTGCGGTCGGTCCAGGCGTCGAGGACGAGGCGTGTCTGCTCCTCGGTGAGGGAGGCGAAGGACGCGGTGTGCTCGGAGGTGAAGCAGACCACCTCGCAGCGGCCGGAGTCCCCGGCGAGGGAGGGGAAGCGGTTCTCGAAGACGACGAGGTCGTAGGCGGAGTCGGGGATCTCGCTGAGGCGTTCGCCCCGGGAGGGGCAGAGCGGGCATTCGCCGGCGGGCGGGTGGTAGGTGCGGCCCTGCCGATGGGAGGCGACCGCGACGGTGTCGCCGAGCAGCGGGTCGCGGCGTACCTCCGAAGTGGTGACCGTGGGCTCCAGCGGGCGGCGGTCCACCGCGTCGCGCACCGAGTCGTCCCTCAGGTCGTAGTAGATCAGCTCACGACCGTCGGCCAGCCGGGTCGAGGTCTTCTTCACCGCGACTCTCCATCCGTACACAGGGCAAGGCTTCGCACAGGGGCAAAGGTTCCAACAGAACCGAACACATCAAAGCACAAACCTCCACGCGAGTCACCACCACAACCGAACAAAGAACACCACTCCAGGTGAGGTCCGGATGCACATCCCCCCACAGCACACCCGCCTCGTCCCGCTCGCGGCCGAACTGCGGCTCCCCACCAACTGGCTCGACTACACGATCCTGGCGATCTACTTCGTGGTCGTCCTCGGCATCGGCTTCGCCGCCCGCCGCTCGGTGAAGACCACCCTCGACTTCTTCCTGTCGGGGCGCTCCCTGCCCGCCTGGGTCACCGGCCTCGCCTTCATCTCGGCCAACCTGGCCGCGACCGAGATCCTCGGCATGGCGGCCAACAGCGCCCAGTACGGCGCCTACACCGTCCACTGGTACTGGATCGGCGCCATCCCGGCCATGGTCTTCCTCGGCCTGGTGATGATGCCCTTCTACTACGGCAGCAAGGTCCGCTCGGTGCCGGAGTTCCTGCTGCTGCGCTTCGACCGCTGGGCGCATCTGCTCAGTTCGGTCCTGTTCGCCTTCGCGGCGATCCTGATCGCCGGGGTGAACCTCTACGCGCTCGCGATCGTCGTCGAGGCCCTGCTGGGCTGGCCGCAGTGGGTGGCCATCGTCGTCGCCGGGTTCTTCGTCCTCGCCTACATCACCCTCGGCGGCCTGTCCTCGGCGATCTACAACGAGGTGCTGCAGTTCTTCGTGATCCTGGCGGCCCTGATCCCGATCACCGTGCTCGCCCTGAAGAAGGCAGGCGGCTGGGACGGCCTGAGCGACACCCTGACCGCCGCCCGGGGCCCGGACTTCGTCACCGCCTGGGGCGGCACCGGCATCGGCAGCGACAACCCTCTCGGCGCGAACTGGCTGACGATCGTCCTCGGCCTCGGCTTCGTCCTCTCCTTCGGCTATTGGACGACGAACTTCGCCGAGGTGCAGCGCGCCCTGTCCGCCAAGAACCTCTCCGCCGCCCAGCGCACCCCGCTCATCGCCGCGTACCCGAAGATCTTCATCGTCTTCCTGGTGATGATCCCGGGCCTGGCGGCCGCCGCCCTGGTCCCGGGCTTCGGCACCGAGGAGTCGGGCTACCAGTACAACGACGCCATCCCGTACCTGATGGAGGACCTGTTGCCCAACGGTGTGCTCGGCATCGCCGTGACCGGTCTGCTGGCCGCGTTCATGGCGGGCATGGCGGCCAACGTGTCGTCCTTCAACACCGTGTTCACCACCGACATCTGGGCCAGGTACGTC
The DNA here is from genome assembly GCF_042873115.1 of Streptomyces sp. NPDC005017. NCBI lineage: Bacteria > Bacillati > Actinomycetota > Actinomycetes > Kitasatosporales > Streptomycetaceae > Streptomyces > Streptomyces sp. NPDC005017. The sequence goes on from NZ_JBIALD010000015.1 coordinate 145,377, forward strand.
GTCACGGACCGCGAGGACGGCTACTACGTCCGCTTCGGCCGGCTGATCACCGCGATCGGCGTGATGGCGTCGATCGGCACGGCGTTCCTCGCCTCCTCCTTCTCCAACATCATGAGCTACCTCCAGACGCTGTTCTCCTTCTTCAACGTGCCGATGTTCGTGGTCTTCATCATCGGCATGTTCTGGAAGCGCGCGTCGATGAGGTCGGGCTTCTGGGGACTGCTCGCCGGGACGACCGCCGCGATGGTGAACTACTTCGTCCTCTACAAGCAGGACGTCATCTCCATCCCCACCGACCAGGGCGCCAACTTCGTCTCCGCCATCGCGGGCTTCGTGGCCGGCGCCGTGGTGATGTTCACCGTCTCCCTGTTCACCGCGCCCAAGCCCGCCGAGGAGCTCCAGGGCCTGGTCTACGGCACCCGGTCCCCCGGCATGGCCGAGCCGCCCGCCGAGGGCGACGACGCCTGGTACCGCCGCCCGGCGCTGCTCGGCTGGGGCGCGGTGATCCTCGCGGCCGCCTGCTACATCCCGTTCTCGTTCTAGCGGCATCCTGATCAGGAGGTGGAGAGACCATGTCCGAGCCCGAGCACCACGGATACTCCGAGAAGGACGTCCAGCGCGAAGTCACCGAGCTGGCGGGGCGGTCGACGACGGCCGCCCGGCTGTTCGACATCCGGCGGATCATCGGCGGCCTGTTCGTGATCTACGGCGTCATCGTCACCGTCGCGGGCATCACCGTGTCCGAAGCCGACCTCGACAAGGCCGAGGGAGTCAACATCAACCTCTGGACCGGGCTGGGCATGCTGCTGCTCGGCCTGTTCTTCCTGGCCTGGCTGAAGCTGCGCCCGGCGGCCCCGCCGCCGCCCGGTGCGGAACCGGAGGACGACGGGGAGCCGCGGCGGTCCTAGGGTCCGCCGGGCCCGCGCGTACGGCGGTCGCAGGGCCGGGCGCGGCTGTTCGCGCGGTTCCCCGCGGGTCGCTGTGGCCGTCGTGTGTGTGCGGGCCGTATGGGGCTTGTCGCGCAGTTCCCCGCGCCCCTTGAAGGCGGTGCCCTTGGCCCCGGTTGTGGGGCGGAACCCAGTCCCGGGACAGGCCGGTGACGGGCCTGCGCGTACAGCGGTCGCAGGGCCGTGGCGTGGCTGTTCGCGCGGTTCCCTGCGGGTCGCTGTGGCCGTCGTGTGTGTGCGGGCCGTATGGGGCTTGTCGCGCAGTTCCCCGCGCCCCTTGAGGGCGATGTCCCCTGGCCCCGGCCGGGGGACGGACCTAGTCCCGGGACAGGCCCGGTGGCGGGCCCGCGCGGTCCAGGAGGCCTGTGCGGGCCGCCAGCGCGGCGGCCTCCAGCCGGGAGCCGACACCCAGCTTCATCAGGACCCGCTGGACATGGGTGCGCGCGGTGGACGGGGCGATGCCCATCCCGGCAGCGATCAGCCGGGTGTCCTCCCCGTCCGCGACCCGCACCAGCACCTCCACCTCCCTCGGCGTCAGCATCTCCAGCAGCCGGCGGCCCTCGTCGTCGGGCTGGGCCGCCGGATTGAGCAATTCGCTGAACGCGCCTTGGAGCAGTTGGGGGGCGACCGCCGCCTCACCCTGCCGGGCCTTCATGATCGCCCGCTCGACGCCCTCGATGCGCTCGTCGTGGCGCACGTACCCCGAGGCGCCCGCGGCGAAGGCGGCCGCGATGCCGCGCGGGCTGGGCACCGGGCCCAGGACCAGCACCGCCACCTGCGGACGTTCCTGCTTGATCTTCACCACCGGGTCGAAGGCGCCCGGCTCGGCCGGTGTGCCCGTCCCCAGCAGGCACACCTCCGGCGCCCGCGCGATCACCAGTTCCGCGGCGCCCGCCGCGGGCGCCGCCGCCGCGAGCACCCGGTGCCCGCGCAGTTTCAGCGCCGAGGCCAGCGCCTCGGCCAGCAGCCGGTGGTCGTCGACCACCATCAGCCGCACTCCCATCGAGACCCCCCAGTCCCCCTCGGACGCCCCTGTGGTTCCCACAAGGTCCCCACGGACAGAGCCCGAGCACCGGGGCCCCGGCGTCCCCGCCCTCACCTGCACCCGGAAGCTACACGCTTGTTCGACGTTGCGCTCCCCCTACTCGTGAGAAGTGCCCCGGATCGCCGAAATTCCTCTCATTCGAACGGTGTTGCACGACAACGCGCAAGACCCCGCCCCTGAACAGGGACGGGGTCCGGCGCACGATCGCCCTGCCGGGGCTCAGTTCGTGCCGAAGGCGATGAAGAGGTACTCGGGCTCCCCGGAGACCGAGCCCAGGCTGCTGGCGTAGACGTCCGCCATGAACAGCCGGCCGGCGGCGAACAGGACCTCGGCGGTGCCGGGCCGGAACCGGGCCTCCGCGTCGCGGACCTTCTCGTCGGCGGGGTTCTCCATCAGCTTGGTCTGCTTGAAGGAGCCGCCGTCGATGCTCACGATCTGGCCGCCCTTGTCGTAGGGCGGGGTCTTGTACGCGATCAGGTTGCCGCCGTCCATGCGCAGCGGCACCAGCGCGTAGTCGTCACCGGCGTCCGCGCGCTGGCCGGTCTCCTTGCCGGTGGCCAGGTCGAAGGCGACGATCTCGTTGGTGTCGCTGTACTCGGTGGCGCCGTCGTGTTCCTTGGTCGGCAGGTACAGCCGGTCGTTGCCGACGACCACGCCCGAGCAGTCCTCGACCTCGGAGATGCCGTCGCAGTCGACCTCGTACTGGTCGTCGGGGGCGGCGATGCGGTTGCGCAGCTCGCCCGTCTTGTTGTCGATGGAGAAGAAGTCCAGGATGCGGGCGGAGTCGCCGCTGGAGTTGCCGACCTCGGCGGCCACCACCAGGGGCTCGGTGGAGACGACGCTGGCGTACTCGATGCCCTGGGCCATCTTGTACTCGGAGACGACCTTGCCGGACTTCTGGTCGAGGGTCTGCACATGGATCGTCTGGTTGCCGTACTGGCCGCACTTGCGCAGCGCGACGAGCTTGGGGCCGCCGCCGTACCCGGCGTCGAAGCAGGTGTCGGTCGGCTTCGGGGACCACAGGGGGTCACCGGAGGCCAGGTCGAAGGCGGCGCCGCCGACGGTGCTGCCCACGGCGACCGTGCCGGCGCTGACGGTGACGTTGTCCCAGCCGATGTCCGAGTCACCGAGCTGGGCGGTCTTCGTCCACAGCCTGGTGCCGGCGGCCAGGTCGATCGCGGCGATCTGGCTGCATCCCTCGGAGGAGTTCTTGGCGGGCATCTTCGGCTGGAAGACGACGGCGACCTTGTCGCCCTCGCCGACGAACCGGCTGGCGTGGCACACCGGGCCGGGCAGCTTGACCGTCCACTTCTTGGTGCCCTTGTCGAGGTCGTAGCCGACGACCTCGGCGATGCCGCTCTTGGCGTACACGGTGTCGGTCAGCCAGGAGCCCTCGACGACGGTCGTCTCGTCCTCGCCGACCTTCGGCATGGGCACCTGGAAGAGCACCTTGGAGGCCGGGTCGGAGGGCACCTTCTCGCTGCCCTCGCCGCCGGTGGTGCCGCCCTTCTCGTCGCCGCCACCGCCGCCGGTGGTGCCGCCGCCGGACTTCGAGGTGTCGTCCTTGCCGCCGTCGTCGCCGGTGCCCGCGTACCAGACGCCGCCGCCGATGATCAGCGCGATGGCCACGACCGCCGCACCGATGATCGCCAGCTGCGCGTTCATCTTCCGTCCGCCGGACGGCTGCACGGCCGGTGCCATCGGGACCGTCGCCTGCGGATAGCCGTAACCCTGCTGGTAGGCGCCCTGCTGGGGCTGCGCGTACGGGTTCGGCTGGCCGCCGTACGGGCCGGGCTGCTGGCCGGGGTAGCCGTAACCGGCCTGGGGCTGCGGCGCGGTCTGCGGGTAGCCGTAGCCCGGCTGGGGCGCCGGCGGCTGGGGCTGGCCGTAGCCGCCGGGCTGCGGTGCCGCGGGCGGCGGGGTCTGCGGGGCAGGACCCGAGGCCGGAGGCGCGGGCGGCGGGGTCTGCGGCGGCTGGGGGGCGCCGAAACCGGGCTGCTGGGGCGGCTGGTCCTGCGGCGGCTGGCCGGGCGGCGGGGGCGGGGTGCTCATGGTGTGCGTACCTCGGTGGACGGAGCGGAAGCGGGGACGGGCGGCGGACGATCGTGCGCAAGACCGAGGGGCCGGCCACCAGGGCCGACCCCGTCGGGTCACTTGCCGAAGACGATCATCAGCTTCTCCTGGTCCTGGTCGTTGCCGGTGAGCCGGGTCGACGACAGGTACAGCCGTCCGTCGGCCCACTCCAGGTCGCGCGAGAAGAAACTGTCCTCGATGTCGGCGGCGCCGCCCGGGTTCTGGAGCACCGTCACCGGCGTGTGCGCGGTGCCCGCGGCCGGGATCGACACGACCCGGCCGCCCTCCTCGTACGAGGGCTCCACGTAGGCGATGAGGTTGCCGCCCTCCGCCGTCAGCGGCAGCATCGACTCCTCGGTGGGGGACTTCACCCGCCACTTCTCCTTACCGGTGGCCAGGCTGATCGCGAGGATCTCGTTGGCGCTGCCGGTGGCCTCGGTGGGGAGGTAGAGCAGGTCGCCGCCGACCGCGACGCCCTGACAGCCGGTCAGGTCACGCTGGAGGATGGCCCAGCCGCAGTCGGGGGCGATGGACTCCTTGGTGTCGACCTGGGAGCGGACCTTGCCGGCGGCGGTGAACGTGGCGATGTTCCACGTCTTCTCGTCCTCGTTCTCGCTGTAGACCACCAGCGGGTCCACGGACAGGGTCCGGTTGATCCGGTAGCCCTTGTCGTACTTGAACGTCCACTTGACCTTGCCGGTCCTCGGGTCGAGCTCCTGGATCTCCTCGTGCTCGGTCGGGGTGGAGGCACCGCAGGAGGCGACGGAGATCAGCCGGGTGCCGCCGGCGAACGCGCTCGGGTAGCAGGCGTCGCCGTACTTCTTCTTCTCGTACAGCTTCTTCCCGGTCCCGGCGTCGTAGGCCACGCCCGACTGCGAGCGGCCCACCAGCAGGGTGTCGCCGGCCAGCGACAGCTCGATCGTGATGGCGCTGTCGAACAGGGCGCCGTCCGCGACCTTCCCGGTCCAGCCCTTCTCGCCGGTGCCGAGGTCGATCTGCTGGAGCTGGTTGCACTTGGCGCGGTCGCTGGCGCCGCTCATGTACGCCACGACGATCTTGTCGTCGGCGGTCTTCTGCGGGGTGACCGCGCAGATCTTCTGCGGGAGGGTGATCGGGTCCCAGCTCGGGGCACCGTCACCGGCGTCGTAGGCGAAGATCTGCTTGTACGCGGCCTTGACCGCCGTCTTGTCGCTGATCCACATGCCGACGGCGTCGGCGCCGGAACCGGGGGCGTCGGGCGCCTCCTTGTACCAGAGGACCTTCGCCTCGCCGGGCTTGCGGCCCTCGTTGAGGTTCTCGGGGTCCTCGCCGCCGTCGCCGCCGCCGTCCCCGGGGTTGGCCGGGCTGTCCGACGCCTTCGGCTTGTCGTCGTCGCTCTGCTGGGCGACCGGCTTCTTGCCCTTGCCCTTCTCGTCGCCGCTGGACAACGCGAACACCGCGCCGCCGACGACGAGGAGGGCGGCCACGGCCGCGCCGATGATCATCGCGGGCTTGCCCTTGAAGGGGTTGCGGGAGCCGCCGCCCGGCGGCGGGGGCACCGGCGCGCCCGGGTACTGGGGCTGCTGCGGGTGGCCGTAGCCGGGCTGCGGGGCGTACGGGCCGGGCTGCTGCGGCTGGCCGTAGGGGCCGGGCTGCGGGGCGTACGGTCCCGGCTGCTGCGGCTGGCCGTAGGGGCCCGGCTGGGCGTAGGGGCCCGGCTGGGCGTAGGGGCCGGGCTGGTGCGGGTAGCCGTAGCCGGGCTGCGGCGCCGGCGGGGTCTGAGGCGGCTGGCCGGGCTGCGCGGGCGGCTGCGGCGGAGTCTGGGGCGCGCCGAAGCCCCCGCCCTGCGGCGGCGGGTCCTGCGGTGCTCCGAATCCGCCCTGCGGCGGCTGATCGGGCGGCTGAGTCATCAGCGTCTTCCCCCTCGTTCACTGATTTTTAGCCACGCCCTGAGGTGTGTGACGACCCAGAGCCGTTCGGTCTCAGACGGTTCTCAGACGGCCCTTTCTATCACTCGCCACCGACAGTCAAGAGGCCCGGTTCCTCCCCTGTTCCCAAGGGAGGACCGGGCCGTGATGGGTCCGTTACGCGCCTTCACGCCCCCTTCACGCGCCGCGCGCCACCTCCACGCGCGCCGGGTGGCCGGGACGGGGCCGACTCTCAGGCGTCCTCGGCGAGTTCCAGCCAGCGCATTTCCAGCTCCTCGCGCTCGTCGGACAAAGCGCGCAGTTCGGTGTCGAGTTCGGCGACCTTCGCGAAGTCCGTGGCGTGCTCCGCGATCCGCGTGTGCAGCTTGGACTCCTTCTCGGAGACCTTGTCCAACTGCCGCTCGATCTTCTGGAGTTCCTTCTTCGCGGCGCGCTGGTCGGCGGCGCTCTTCTCGGCGGCGGGCTTCGGGGCCGCGGCCGGGGCGGAGGCGGCGGCCGTCTCCTCCATCCGCTTGCGGCGCTCCAGGTACTCGTCGATGCCGCGCGGCAGCATCCGCAGGGTGGAGTCGCCGAGCAGGGCGAACACCTTGTCGGTGGTGCGCTCGACGAAGAACCGGTCGTGGGAGATGACGATCATGGAGCCGGGCCAGCCGTCGAGGACGTCCTCCAGCTGGGTGAGGGTCTCGATGTCGAGGTCGTTGGTGGGCTCGTCGAGGAAGAGGACGTTGGGCTCGTCCATGAGCAGGCGCAGCAGCTGCAGCCGCCGCCGCTCACCGCCGGACAGGTCGCCGACCGGCGTCCACTGCTTCTCCTTGCCGAAGCCGAACGTCTCGCAGAGCTGGCCGGCCGTCAGCTCGCGCCCCTTGCCCAGGTCCACGCGCTCGCGCACCTGCTGCACGGCCTCCAGGACCCGCACGGCGGGGTCGAGTTCGGCGACCTCCTGGGAGAGGTAGGCCAGCCTGACCGTCTTGCCGACGGTGACCCGGCCGCCGGCCGGCTGGGTCTCGCCCTCGGTGCGCGCGGCGTCGGCCATCGCCCGCAGCAGGGAGGTCTTGCCCGCGCCGTTGACGCCGACCAGGCCGATCCGGTCGCCCGGGCCGAGCTGCCAGGTGACGTGCTCGAGCAGCACCTTGGGGCCCGCGTGGATGCTGACGTCCTCCAGGTCGAACACGGTCCGCCCGAGCCGCGAGGAGGCGAACTTCATCAGCTCGCTGGTGTCGCGGGGCGGCGGCACGTCCTTGATCAGCTCGTTGGCGGCCTCGACGCGGAACCGGGGCTTGGAGGTGCGGGCGGGGGCGCCGCGGCGCAGCCAGGCCAGCTCCTTGCGGACCAGGTTCTGCCGCTTGGCCTCCTCGGTCGCCGCGATCCGCTCGCGCTCGGCGCGCGCGAAGACGTAGTCGGAGTAGCCGCCCTCGTACTCGTAGACGTCACCGCGCTGCACGTCCCACATGCTGGTGCAGACCTGGTCCAGGAACCAGCGGTCGTGGGTGACGCACACCAGCGCCGAGCGGCGCTCGCGCAGATGCCGGGCGAGCCAGGCGATGCCCTCGACGTCGAGGTGGTTGGTGGGCTCGTCGAGCACGATCAGGTCGTGGTCCTCGATGAGCAGCTTGGCCAGCGCGATCCGGCGTCGCTCACCGCCGGAGAGCGGGCCGATCACGGTGTCCAGGCCCTTGGGGAAGCCGGGCAGGTCCAGGCCGCCGAACAGGCCGGTCAGCACGTCGCGGACCTTGGCGTTGCCCGCCCACTCGTGGTCGGCCATGTCCCGGATGACCTCGTGCCGGACGGTGGCCCTCGGGTCGAGCGAGTCGTGCTGGGTGAGCACGCCCATCCGCACCCCGCCCGCGTGCGTGACCCGGCCGGTGTCGGGCTCCTCCAGCTTCGCCAGCATGCGGATCAGGGTCGTCTTGCCGTCGCCGTTGCGGCCGACCACGCCGATGCGGTCGCCTTCGGACACGCCCAGGGAGATGCCGTCGAGGAGGGCACGCGTGCCGTACACCTTGCTGACGTTCTCGACATTGACCAGGTTGACGGCCATTTCACTCCTGAGCGCGGGGATGGATCGACCATCCAGAGTAGTCGGACCAGGGGGCACGCCCGGAGGGTCGGCCGGGCCGCCGGGGGCGGGGCGCGCCCGCGGTCGGGCGGTGCGGTGGGGCGGTGCGGCCGGGTGGTGCGGTGGTGCGCCTGGGCGGTGCGGTCAGGTGGCGTCCGCGCGCTCCTTCATGCGCCGCTGGTGGTACCGGACCGCGAGCAGCGGCAGGCCCTCCGGGTCGAGCCCTTCCTCCAGCGGTCCGATGCGGGCCTCGGCGGCCACGCGGCGCGGGTCGTCGCGGTGGGCCGGGGCGGCGACGGCGTCGATCCGGGTGCGCCGGCGCTCGTCGCGGGTGAGCTCGTACAGCCTGTCGGCGGGGTGAGCGAGCCCGGCTCCGCGGCGCTGTCGCCGACGCGTCCCTCCCGTGGTCCGTGTCGCCCGTCGTGGTCCTCAGACGACCGTGGCGCCTTCCGCGGGGCCCTGGGTCGCACGGACCGCGCGGCACGTCCCCGAGGTGCCCAGGGCGCCCGCGACCTTGCGCGCCGCCTCGGCCGAGTCGCACAGGAAGGCGGTGGTCGGGCCGGAACCGGAGACCAGGGCACCGAGCGCGCCCGCGGCGGTGCCCGCGTCCAGGGTGGCGGCGAGCGACGGGCGCAGGGACAGCGCGGCGGGCTGGAGGTCGTTGACCAGGTTCGCGGCGAGGGCGTGCGCGTCGCCCTTGGCGAGGGCGGCCAGCAGGTCCGGGGAGGCGACCGGCTCGGGGACGTCCGTGCCCTGTGTCAGTCGGTCGAACTCGCGGAACACCGCCGGGGTCGACAGCCCCGCGTCGGCGAGGGCGAACACCCAGTGGAACGTGCCGCCCACCTCCAGGGGCGTCAGCCGCTCCCCCCGGCCGAGGCCCAGGGCGGCGCCGCCCACCAGGCTGAACGGCACGTCGCTGCCCAGCTCGGCGCAGATCTCCAGCAGTTCCTCGCGGGAGGCGCCGGTGCCCCACAGGGCGTCGCAGGCGAGCAGCGCGCCCGCGCCGTCCGCGCTCCCGCCGGCCATGCCGCCGGCGACGGGGATGTCCTTGGCGATGTGGACGTGGACGTCGGGCGTGCGGCCGTGGCGGGCGGCCAGCAGGACGGCCGCGCGGGCGGCGAGGTTGGACTCGTCCAGCGGGACCAGACCGGCGTCGGGGCCCTCGCAGGTGACGCGGAGCCCGTCCGGCGAGGGGGTGACCGTGATCTCGTCGTACAGCCCGACGGCGAGGAAGACGTTGGCCAGGTCGTGGAAGCCGTCGGGGCGGGCGGCGCCGACCGCGAGCTGCACGTTGACCTTGGCCGGGACCCGTACGGTGACGCTCACTTGCCGGTCTCCTCGTGCTCGGCGTGGTCGGCGTGCTCGGCGATCCGCGCGAACTCCTCGACGGTGAGGGACTCGCCGCGCGCCTGCGGGGACACCCCGGCCGCGACGAGGGCGGCCTCGGCGGCCGCCGCGGAACCGGCCCAGCCGGCGAGGGCCGCGCGCAGCGTCTTGCGGCGCTGGGCGAAGGCCGCGTCGATCACGGCGAAGACCTCGCGCCTGGTGGCCCCGGTCTTCAGCGGCTCGGCGCGGCGGGTCAGGGCGACCAGGCCGCTGTCGACGTTCGGAGCGGGCCAGAAGACGTTGCGGCCGATGGCGCCGGCCCGCTTGACCTCCGCGTACCAGTTGGCCTTCACGGACGGCACGCCGTAGACCTTCGAGCCCGGTGCCGCGGCGAGCCGGTCGGCGACCTCCGACTGCACCATGACCAGCGTGCGCTCGATCGTCGGGAAGGTCTCGAGCATGTGCAGCAGGACGGGCACGGCGACGTTGTAGGGCAGGTTCGCGACCAGGGCGGTGGGCGCCGGGCCGGGCAGTTCCGCCACCCGCATGGCGTCGGAGTGGACCAGCGCGAAGCGGTCCGCCCGGCCGGGCATGCGGGCCGCGACGGTGGCGGGCAGCGCGGCGGCCAGCACGTCGTCGATCTCTACGGCCGTGACCCGGTCGGCCACCTCCAGCAGGGCGAGGGTGAGGCTGCCGAGCCCCGGGCCGACCTCGACGACCACGTCCTCGGGGCGGACCTCGGCGGTCCGCACGATACGGCGGACCGTGTTGGCGTCGATCACGAAGTTCTGGCCGCGCTGCTTGGTCGGGCGCACACCGAGGGCGGCCGCGAGTTCGCGGACGTCGGCGGGGCCGAGAAGGGCGTCGGGGGTGGGGCTGCTCACGGCACAAGGGTACGGGGGCCCGCCGCCCCGCCCCGACGCCTCACCCGGGGGCCGGGCTCGGCGGGGCGAGGCCGGGGCTCCGCGGGGCGGCGCGGCGAGGCCGGGGCGGCGCGGCGGCTCAGCTAGGCGGCCGGGTCCCGCGGGGCGGCGCGGCGAGGCCGGGGCTCCGCGGGGCGGCGCGGCGGGGCCGGGGCTCCGCGGGGCGGCGGGGCGGGGCCGAGGCGGGGCGGCTCAGCCAGGCGGCCGGGTCCCGCGGGGCGGCGCGGCGGGGCCGGGGCTCCGCGGGGCGGGGCCGAGGCGGGGCGGCTCAGCCAGGCGGCCGGGTCCCGCGGGGCGGCGGGGCGGGGCCGGGGCGGCGGCGCGGCTCAGCCGTGCAGCCGGGTCCCGCAGTGCGGCCAGGGGCTCGCGCCGCGGCGGATGTACAGCTTCTTCGCGCGGTAGGTCTGCTCGGAGGCGGACGCGTCCTGCGGCCGGCCGCTGCCGCCGAGGCTCTGCCAGGTCCGGGTGTCGAACTGGTACAGCCCGCCGTAGGTGCCGGAGGGGTCGACCGCGTTCGGCCGGCCGCCGGACTCGCAGGCGGCGAGCGCCTGCCAGTCGAGGCCGTCGGCACCGCTCACGGCGGCCGGCAGCGCCCTGGTGCCCACCTTGACCAGCTGGTCGCGCGGCTCGCGCACGGTCACGGTCTCGACGAGCCGCGGCTTCTGCCGCACGCCGTTGACCGTGCGCAGGTGGAAGGTGAGGCGGCGCAGGCCCGGCAGTCCGGGGCGCGTGACGACCTCGGTCCCCTTGAACAGCGTCGGGTCCTCGACCCGCCGCACCTCGAACGGAAGGCGTTCCTCGCGGACCTCCCTGCTGCCGGTGATGCGCAGCACGGTGACGGTCTGCCCGTCGCGCGGGAAGCTGTCCTGCGGGACGGAGGTGGTGTCCTGGCCGCGCAGGGTGATCCCGGCCCGCGCGACCGCCTCGCCCACGGTGGCGGCGTTGGTGCGGATGGTGCGGGCACGGCCGTCGGCCATGATCGTGACTGAGCGTTCGGTGCGTACGTCCAGGGCCAGGCCCTCGCGTCCGATCGAGCGGGAGCGCGCGGCCGACAGATAAGCGCCCTCGGCGCGCACGCCCAGCTGTTCGAGCGCGTCCTCCACCGTCCGCGCCGTCGTCCACACCTCGCGTCTGTGCCCGTCGAGTGTGAGCCGGAGCGGGCGCCCGTAGCGCACCTCGATCTCGTCGCCGCTCTCCAGCTCCGTGCCGGGGGCGGGCGACACCACGTCGTGCGGTCCCACGGCGACGCCCTCCTTCGCCAGCAGCTCGGTCACGTCGTCGGCGAAGGTGTGCAGCGCCCGGGGACTGCCGTCGACGGTCAGCTCCACGGCCTTGTCCTCGGCGACGAAGGCGGTCGTGCCGCCCGCGAGGAAGGCGACGACCAGTGCCTGGGGCAGCAGCCGGCGTACAGGGCCGTCGCCGCGCGGGGGGCGGGCGGGGCTGGTGGGGTGACCGGTGGGGTCGTCCTCGTGGGGGCGGCCGGGGGCGGCGCCGTAGGGGAGCGTGGGGCTGTCGTGGTGCCCTGGGCCCGGGGAGCGCCCGGGGCCCTCGGGGTGGGCGAGGCCGGGCGCGTGCGCGGGGGCCGGGCTGTAGGCGTGCGCGGGGCTCTGGGGGCGGGGTGCGGTGTCCGCCGGTGCGCCGCCCCGGGCCCGGCGCCTGCGCGCGGCCCGGCCCTCCCCGTCGGCGCCGGGCGCGTGGGGCGCGGGGCGGGCGGGCGCGCCGCCGTACGGGTCGCCGCCCCACTCGGCGGGGGCGCGGGTGTCGGCGCCCGGGGCGCGGACGTCCTCGGGGGCGTAGGCGTACGGCGAGGCGTGCGGCGCCAGGTAGGGGGCGCGTGTGCGGGGCTGCGGGTAGCTCTCGCCGTAGCCCAGCGTCTCGGCGGAGTGCGGGTCGAAGGGGGCGGTGTACGGCGGACCGCCCGTGCCGGGGGCGTACGCGGGGACCGGGTGGTCGAACGGGTCGTACTCGGGGGTGCGCGTGTACCGCTCGTCGCGCACGTACGGCGAATCGCTCACGCCGACACGCTCCAGGAGTCCAGAGGGGTCCCGATCGGGCCACCAGAACCTAGCGGAGCGATCGTCACTCTCCAAAGCGACGCGACTACGCACTGTCGTCGCGCGGCGGCGGGCGGGCCCCGCGGAGGGTGCCGGGGCGAGCGTGGGTCAGTAGCCGAAGGCCCGGGCCGTGTTCGCCGCGAGGGCCGTCGCCAGCGCGTCCTCGTCGATGCCGCGCACGGCCGCCATGGCGCGCACCGTGACCGGAATGAGATACGGGGCGTTGGGCCGTCCGCGGTACGGCGCGGGCGTGAGGAACGGCGCGTCCGTCTCCACCAGGAGCAGTTCCAGCGGCGCCACCGCCACGGCGTCCCGGAGGTTCTGGGCGTTCTTGAAGGTGACGTTGCCGGCGAACGACATGAAGTAGCCCGCGGCCGCGCAGATCTCCGCCATTCCGGCGTCGCCTGAGTAGCAGTGGAAGACGGTCCGCTCCGGGGCGCCCTCCTCCTTCAGCACGCGCAGGACGTCGGCGTGGGCGTCGCGGTCGTGGATGACCAGGGCCTTGCCGTGCCGCTTGGCGATCTCGATGTGGGCGCGGAAGGAGCGCTCCTGCGCGGCCCTGCCGTCCTCGCCGGTGCGGAAGTGGTCCAGTCCGGTCTCGCCGACGCCCTTGACCTGGGACAGCGCGGCGAGCCGGTCGATCTCGGCGAGCGCCTCGTCCAGGCCCGCCTCGCCGCCGGGCCGCCGCGCGCCCTGCCGGGACCAGCCGTCGGGGTCGCCGTGGACGATGCGCGGGGCCTCGTTGGGGTGCAGGGCGACGGTCGCGTGGACGGCGTCGTGGACCGCGGCGGTCGCGGCGGCCCAGCGCGAGCCGGCCACGTCGCAGCCGACCTGCACCACGGTCGTCACCCCGACCGACGCCGCCTTCGCCAGCGCCTCCTCGACCGTGCCGGACTGCATGTCGAGGTGGGTGTGGGAGTCGGCGACCGGCACCGCGAGGGGTACGGGCAGCGGCGGCGCGGCGTTCTTGTCGGCGGCGTTCGAAGGCATGCCCCGATCCTACGAAAGGGGCCTGCCCGGCAGGTCCCCGAGGCTCGGTTCACGGCCCGCCCGGCAGAACCCCGAAGCCCGACTCACGGCCCGCCCGGCAGAACCCCGAGGCTCGGTTCACGGGCAGGCCCAGCCGGCCCCCGGGGCTCAGCTCGCCCGGCGCTGGAAGGGGTGCAGCAGGTCCGAGAGCTGCCACCGGTGCCGCGCCCCGGGTTCCCGCCCCGCCGCCGTCCCGGGCCGCGGCAGGGGTTCCCGCGGGCCGGGCCGCGGCCGCCCCGCGCTCAGCACCAGGGCCACCTGCCCGGCCCGCATGATCCGCACGACATGGCTGTCGCAGCGCTCGCACAGCGGCCGGCTCAGCGGCGAGGGGACGGCACGGCCGTCGGCGAGATAGGTGACGAACTCCCGCCCCTCGGCGTCCAGATGGTGCTCGATCACATACGACTGCTCCCAGCCGTGTCCGCAGTGCATACAGGCGAAGGAGTACGACTCGTCGGCGTGAGGGGCGGCGGGGGCGAGGGAGGCGGGCGGCTGTGCCCGGTGGCCGGTGCGGCCGGCGATCTCTGTCATGCCAGCTCCTGAGTCCGCTGGTGGGCGGGGACGGGTGCGTCCCCGGGCGTCCCTCCACCAGTGGACTCCCCGGCCCGCCCGAGCGCGACGGACCTGTCGAGTGTTGGAGCCGATTTGGGCGTTCCTTGCCGCGACGACCCTGCCGGGAGGTCCGGGCTTTGCCTTGGGGCCTCCGGCCTTTGCCAGGGGGCGTCAGGCCTTTGCCCTGAGCCGCACCGGCTTTGCCCAGAAATCAGCCGCCCGCGGGCATGGACCCGGCTCCCGCGTTCTTCGCCGCCACGACCGCGTCGAAGACCTCCCGCTTGGGCAGTCCGGCCTCCGCCGCGACCGCCGCGATGGCCTCCTTGCGCCGCTCGCCCGCCTCCTCGCGCACCCGCACCCTGCGCACCAGTTCGGCCGCGTCGAGCGTCTCGGGGCCTCGCTCGGGCGCGCCCTGGACGACCACGGTGATCTCCCCGCGCACCCCCTCGGCGGCCCACGCCGCGAGTTCGGCCAGCGGACCGCGCCTGACCTCCTCGTAGGTCTTGGTCAGTTCGCGGCAGACCGCGGCGCGCCGGTCGCCGCCGAAGACCTCGGCCATCGCGGCCAGGGTGTCGTCGAGCCGGTGCGGCGCCTCGAAGTAGACCAGCGTGCGCCGCTCCCCGGCGGCCTCCCGCAGCCGGCCGAGCCGCTCGCCGGCCTTGCGGGGCAGGAACCCCTCGAAGCAGAAGCGGTCGACGGGCAGCCCGGACAGGGCGAGCGCGGTGAGCACGGCGGACGGGCCGGGCACGGCGGTGACGCGCAGGTCCTTCTCCACGGCGGCGGCGACCAGCCGGTAGCCGGGGTCGGACACGGACGGCATGCCGGCGTCGGTGACCAGCAGCACGCGCGCGCCGCCGAGGAGTTCCTCGACGAGTTCGGGCGTGCGCGCGGACTCGTTGCCCTCGAAGTACGACACCACGCGGCCCTTGGGCGTCACGCCCAGCGCCTGGGTCAGCCGGCGCAGCCGCCGCGTGTCCTCGGCCGCGACGACGTCGGCAGCGGCCAGTTCCTCGGCCAGCCGGGGCGGCGCGTCCGAAAGGTCGCCGATGGGGGTGCCCGCCAAAACAAGGGTTCCAGTCACGCCCCCATCCTCCCAAAGGGAACAAGCCCGCTCTCCCGGAGGCCGCCGCAGCCCTCCCGGACGTCACTCGGGTCCGACGCATCCACCGCATGCACGGGACTCACACAGCACCGTTCCCTACGATGGCGCGGTGACCAGTACCGCGTCCTCCGCGTCCTCGACGGACCTCCGCCAAGAGCAGGCCCCGCACGACCAGCGGCCGTCGTGGCAGCAGCGGCTGCGCCGGTTCGGCTACGGGGCCAGGCCCGAGGGCGATGTCCGGGACCGGCTGGTGCCGCCGTACGCCGAGCCCTCGCCGCGGCTGTGGTCGGTGCTCGGCGCGCCGCCCGCCCTCGCCGAGCGGTTCAACCGGCTGTCCGGCTGGCTCGGCCCGCTGCTGGTGACGCTGTTCGCGGGCGTCCTGCGGTTCTGGAACCTGGGCAGCCCCAAGGCGGTGATATTCGACGAGACGTACTACGCGAAGGACGCGTGGGCGCTCGTGCACCGCGGCTTCGAGGTCAACTGGGACAAGAACGCCAACGACCTGGTCCTGTCGACGGGCGGGCACGTCACGATCCCGGCGGACGCGGCGTACGTCGTGCATCCCCCGGTCGGCAAGTACGTGATCGGGCTGGGCGAGCTGCTCTTCGGGTTCGACCCGTTCGGCTGGCGGTTCATGACGGCGGTGCTCGGCACGCTGTCGGTGCTGATGGTGTGCCGGGTGGGGCGGCGGCTGTTCCGTTCGACGTTCCTCGGCTGCCTGGCGGGCGCGCTGCTGGCGGTGGACGGGCTGCACTTCGTGATGAGCCGCACCGCGCTGCTCGACGGGGTGCTGATGTTCTTCGTCCTGGCGGCGTTCTGCGCGCTGGTGATCGACCGGGACAAGGCGCGGGCCAGGCTCGCCGCCGCGCTGCCGGCCGACGAGGACGGCCGGGTGCGGCCCAGCGCCGAGGTCGCCGACACGCTGCGGCTGGGTCTGCGGCCGTGGCGCTGGACCGCGGGCCTGATGCTGGGTCTGGCCATCGGCACCAAGTGGAACGGCCTGTACTTCCTGGCCGCGTTCGGGCTGATGACGGTGCTGTGGGACGTCGGCTCGCGCAAGGTGGCGGGCGCCCGGCACCCGTATCTGGCGGTGTTCAAGTACGACCTGGGCTTCGCGTTCCTGGCGACCGTGCCCGTCGCCGTCCTCACCTACCTGCTCTCGTGGACCGGCTGGATCCTGTCCCCGGCCGACGGCACCGGCGGCTACTACCGCGACTGGGCCGCCAAGGACGGCCGCGACAGCTCCTGGTCGTGGCTGTTCCCGGACTGGTGGCGCAGCCTGTGGCACTACGAGACGCAGGTGTACGACTTCCACGTCGGGCTGTCCTCGCCGCACACGTACGAGTCCAACCCGTGGAGCTGGATCGTGCTGGGCCGCCCGGTGTCGTACTTCTACGAGTCCCCGGCGCCCGGCCAGGACGGCTGCCCGGCGGACGCGGGCGGGAAGTGCGCGCGCGAGGTGCTGGCCCTCGGCACGCCGGTGCTGTGGTGGGTGGGCTGCTTCGCGCTGCTGTACGTGCTCTACCGCTGGTTCTTCCGCCGCGACTGGCGCGCGGGCGCCATCGCCTGCGCGATCGTGGCGGGTTATCTGCCCTGGTTCTTCTTCCAGGAGCGCACGATCTTCTTCTTCTACGCCGTGGTGTTCGTGCCGTTCCTCTGCCTGGCGGTGGCGATGCTGGTCGGCGCGCTGGTCGGCCCGCCGGGCGCGGGCGACGCCCGCCGCGTGGCCGGCGCGACGAGCGCGGGCGTCCTGGTGCTGCTGATCGCCTGGAACTTCGTCTACTTCTGGCCGATCTACACCGGCCAGGCCATCCCCATAGACGACTGGCGCTCGCGGATGTGGCTGGATACGTGGGTCTGACGCGGTCCTTGGTTTCGGCCTTGAAGGGCCCTGGCGGCAGGGCACCCGTCCCGGATGTGGGCGCCGCCCCTTACAGTGCTGGGGAAGGGGAAACGGGGGACACGGGAGGGACCGCGCGATGCGCAAGGGGGTCAGGGGAGCTGTCGTCGGGACGGTGTTCGCGGCGATGATCGGCGGCGCCGGGTACGGCGCGTTCAATCTGGTGTCCGCGCTGGGCGGGGACGGCGGTTCGGGCCCGGGTGGCTCGACGTCCTCGAAGAGCGGGCCGCCGGACGAGGACGAGGTCGCCGAGACCACGAAGGAGTTCTTCGCCGCCTGGGAACAGGGCCGGGGTGCGCGGGCGGCGTCGTTCACGAACAACGCGGCCGACGCGGAGCCGGTGCTGACGTCCTTCGGCGGCAGCGCGCATCTGACGGATGTGCGGATCACGCCGGGGACACCGTCCGGCACCACCGTGCCCTTCTCGGTGCGGGCGACGGTGTCGTACAAGGGGGCGGCCAAGCCGCTGGAGTACGACAGCCAGCTGACGGTGGTGCGCGGGATCACGACCGGGCGGGCGCTGGTCGACTGGCAGCCCACGGTGGTGCACCCGGAGCTGGTGAAGGGCGACACCCTGGTCACGGAGGAGTCGGCGAGCCCGCCGATCGAGGCGGTCGCGCGCGACGGCAGCGTCCTGACGAAGGACGAGTACCCGTCGCTGGGCCCGGTCCTGGACGACCTGCGCGAGCGCTACGGCCATGAGGCGGGCGGCACGCGCGGGGTGGAGCTGTCGATCCGGCACACCGCGACCGGCGCGGCCGACACGGCGCTGCTGACCCTCACCGAGGGCCGGGCGGGCCGGCTGCCGACCACGATCAGCCCGCGGCTGCAGGCGGCGGCCGAGAAGGCCGTCACCGGCTTCAAGGAGTCGTCCGTGGTCGCGGTGAAGCCGAGCACGGGCGAGATCCTCGCGATCGCCAACAACCGCGTGGACAAGTGGAACGCCGCCTTCGAGGGCGAGCTGGCCCCCGGCTCCACGATGAAGATCATCAGCGCGGCGATGCTCATCGACAACGGCCTGACCACCGCGGACGGCCCGGCGCCCTGTCCGCCGAAGGCGCTCTCGGACGGCCACACCTTCAACAACCTCAAGGGACTCGAGGCGAACGAGGACGCCACGCTCGCCGACAGCTTCGCCCGTTCCTGCAACACCGCGTTCGTGAAGTTCGCCGACGAGATCCAGGACGACTCCCTCACCAAGGAGGCGCAGGAGCGGTTCGGGCTCGGCCGTGACGACTGGAAGGCCGGTGTCACCACCTTCGACGGCAGCGTCCCGGTATCCGAGGGCCCGGACACCGCGGCCGCGCTGCTCGGCCAGGGCAAGGTGCAGATGAGCCCGCTGAACATGGCGTCCGTCACCGCGACCGCCATCACGGGCTCCTTCCGCCAGCCGGTGATCGTGCCGCAGAGCCTGGACGGTCGGACGCTCGCGCGCGCCGAGGGGCTGCGGCCGAGCACGGTGGACCAGCTGCGCGCCCTGATGAACCGCACCGCGACCAGCGGCACCGGCCAGAAGGCGATGTCCGGGCTGAGCGGCGACATCGGCGCGAAGACCGGCTCCGCGGAGGTCGACGGACAGGCCACGTCCAACAGCTGGTTCACCGGTTTCCGCGGTGATGTCGCGGCGGCCGCGATGGCCCAGCAGGGCGGGCACGGCAGTGACGCGGCCGGGCCGATTGTGGCGCAGGTCCTGCGGGCGGGCGGATGACAGGCTCGCTGGGGGCATGACAGGCTCGCACGGGCACACGACCGGCCGGGCGGCCCGACGGGCCGGTCGGCGGGCGACGGACCCGCGGCCCGCCGACGGGTGGCCGACGCCACCCGCACAGGTCGGGACTCCACCATGGCACCGTCGTCGGGGACGGTGAGGGCGGCGGCAACCGGGGCCACGAGGACGACGGCCCCGGGGACAGATGCGGAGGATCGGGAAGCAGTGGGCAAGAGAAGGCGCGTCCCCCAGAGACGGACCAGCAGTCCTGCCGTCATCGGGTCGGTGATCGCCGCGGTCGTCGGCGCCGTCGGCATCGGCGGCTATGTGCTCTACGGCGGGGGCGCCGCGGCCGACGACACCGCGGGCGACGCCGAGCGCAGGCCGGTGAAGACCGGCCCGCTGTCCGCCGCCGAGGTGACCCAGGCCTCCCAGCGCTTCCTCACCGCCTGGCAGCAGGGCCGGGTGCCCGCGGCCGCCGCCGCCACGGACGACGCCACCGCCGCCACCGCCCTGCTCACCGGCTACACCAGGGACGCCCGGGTCAGGGACGTCACCCTCACCCCCGGCGCCCGCCAGGGCGACAAGGTGCCCTTCACCGTCAAGGGCACCGTCACCCACGGCACCGTCAGCAAGCCGCTCACCTACACCAGCGCCCTGACCGTCGTACGGAACAAGGCCGACGGCAGGCCGCGGGTGCGGTGGGACTCCGCGGTCGTGCACCCCGATCTGAAGGACGGCGACCGGCTGGTCACCGGCGCGGCGGGCAGCCCGCCGATCAGGGCGCTGGACCGTGAGGGCGGCGAGCTCAGCGCGAAGGAGTACCCCTCGCTGACGCCCGTCCTGGACGGACTGCGCGAGAAGTACGGCAAGAAGGCCGGCGGCACCGCCGGGATCGAACTGCGCGTCGTGCGGGGCGAGGCCTCCAGGACGTCCGACGCGCAGCTGTCCGACAAGACGGTGCTGGAGCTCAGCGAGGGCACGCCCGGCACGGTGAGGACCACGCTCAGCCCGGCGCTCCAGGCCCAGGCGGAGAAGCAGGTCGCCGCCCGCAAGCGCGCCTCGGTGGTGCTGCTGCGCCCGTCGACGGGCGAGATCCTCGCCGTCGCCAACTCCTCCCCCGGTTTCAACACCGCCTTCCAGGGCTCCCTCGCGCCGGGCTCCACGATGAAGGTCGTCACCGCCTCGATGCTGTTCGAGAAGAGGCTGGCCTCGGCGGACAGGAAGCACCCGTGCCCGAAGTTCTTCACCTACGGCCACTGGAAGTTCCAGAACGACGACAAGTTCGAGATCAGGGACGGCACGTTCAAGGCGTCCTTCGCCCGCTCCTGCAACACCGCCTTCATCAGCCAGGCGCCGAAGCTGAAGGACTCGGACCTGACGACCCAGGCGCAGCAGGTGTTCGGGCTGGGCATGGACAACTGGGCCGTGGGGGTGCCGACGTTCGACGGGGCGGTTCCGGTGCAGTCGCAGGCGCAGATGGCGGCCTCGCTGATCGGACAGGGCGGCGTGCGGATGAACCCGCTGAACATGGCGTCGGTGTCGGCGACGATCCAGTCGGGCACCTTCCGCCAGCCCTATCTGGTCGCCCCCGCGGTGGACGGGCGCACGCTGGCGACGGCCCCGCGCCGGCTGTCCGCGGGCGCGCTCGCGCAGGTGCGGGACGTGATGTCGTACACCGCGGCGTACGGCACGGCGGCCGAGGCCATGCAGGGCGTCACCGGCAGCGTGGGCGCCAAGACCGGTTCGGCCGAGGTCGACGGGCAGAAGAAGCCCAACGGCTGGTTCACGGCGTACCGGGGTGATCTCGCGGCCGCGGGCGTGGTCCAGGCGGCCGGCCACGGCGGCGAGACGGCGGGGCCGATCGTGGCGGCCATGCTGAAGGCGGGCGGCTGAGCCGCACCCCCGGCCGAGGCCGACGGGCCGTGCTCCTGGCCGGGTCGTCGAGGCCGCGTCGGCCGCGGAGCCGGACCGCTCAGTGGGCGACCGGCTGCGCCGCGGCGATGTACGTCCGGCGCAGGAAGCGCAGCAGCGCCTTGGACTCGAACTGCACGACCTCGACGCCCTGCGCGGAGTGGAACTCGACGACGGCCTGAACCCGGCCACAGGGCCACACGCGGACCTCTCCGTTACCGGCGGGAACGCGCAGTCCCTGTTCGAGCAGGGACCGGGAGAAGGTCCACTCGTGCGGTCCGGGCAGGCCGATCCGGACCGCGCGGGGATCGATGTCGGGGTCGTAGCGCAGCACGACGGGTACGGCTCCGCGTTCTTCCAGCACCGTGACGTCGGTGTCCTTGACGATGTGGGCTCGTGCGTACTGCTCGACCACGGACATCGGCAGGCCCCTTACGCTGCGTGACCTGAGCGAAAGCCCGGCTTCCGCTTTCCCTCCAATGTCGCACATTTCCGGTGCCGCGCCCCTCGACAGCGTGAGATCGCCGGGTAATTAGCGCCCCCACGCTCTTGCAAGTAGTTCGCATTAAGCCACTATCATCGAACGGTGCATGTGCCTGACGGATTCATCGACGCCCCCACCTCCCTCGCCACCGGAGCGGCCGCCGCCGCCGCCGTGGCCGTGAGCCTGCGCGGTGCGCGCCGCGAGCTCGACGAGCGGACCGCGCCGCTGGCCGGACTCGTGGCCGCGTTCATCTTCGCCGTGCAGATGCTGAACTTCCCCGTGGCCGCCGGGACCAGCGGCCATCTGCTCGGCGGAGCCCTGGCCGCGCTGCTCGTCGGCCCGTACACAGGCGTGCTGTGCGTGTCGGTCGTCCTGCTGATGCAGGGCGTGCTGTTCGCCGACGGCGGCCTGACCGCGCTCGGCGTGAACATCACCGTCATGGCCGTCGTGACGACCGTCGTCGCCTACGCCGTCTTCCGGGCCCTGGTGAAGGTCCTGCCGCGCACCCGCCGTTCGGTGACCGCCGCGACCTTCGTCGCCGCCCTGCTCTCCGTGCCGGTCTCGGCCCTCGCCTTCACCGGGCTGTACGCCGTCGGCGGCACCACCGACGTCGCCATCGGCAAGGTCGCCGCCGCCATGGTCGGCGTCCACCTCCTGATCGGCGTCGGCGAGGCCGTGATCACCTCTCTCACCGTCGGCGCCGTCCTCGCCGTCCGCCCCGACCTGGTCCACGGCGCCCGCGACCTGCACCGGCCGCTGAAGCTGCGGGTGAACGGCGAACTCGTCGACGCCCCCGCCGCCCGCCCCGTCCCGGCCGCCGCCCGTTCCACCCGCAAGGTGTGGCTCTCCGGCCTCGCCGCCTCCCTGGTGCTCGCCGGGGTCGTCAGCTTCTACGCCTCCGCCAGCCCCGACGGCCTGGAGAAGGTCGCCGCCGACCACGGCATCGACCGGAAGACCGAGGACCACGCGAACGCGGACTCCCCGCTCGCCGACTACGGCGTCAAGGACGTCGACGACGCCCGGCTGTCCGGGGGCCTCGCGGGCGTCATCGGCGTCGGTGGCACGGTGGTGGCCGGCAGCGGGGTGTTCTGGGCGGTCCGCCGGCGGCGTTCGGCCCCGGTCACCGACACCTCCGTGACCGCGGGCGCCTGACATGGGGGCCGGGCACGCGCACAGGCTCTACCGGCACGGGCACTCGCCCGTGCACGCGCTTCCGCCGCACACCAAGCTCGTCGCGACCTTCGCCTTCGTGCTCGTCGTGGTGTCGACCCCGCGCGAGGCGATGTGGGCGTTCGGGCTCTACGCCGTGCTGCTCGCGGGCGCCGCGGCCTACGCGCGCGTGCCCGCGGGCTTCCTGCTGAAACGGCTGCTGATCGAGGTGCCGTTCGTCGCGTTCGCCGTGCTGATGCCCTTCGTGGCCGAGGGCGAGCGCACCGAGGTGCTCGGCATGTCCCTGAGCGTCAGCGGGCTCTGGGGCGCCTGGAACGTCCTCGCCAAGGGCACCCTCGGCGTCGCCGCCTCCGTACTGCTCGCCTCCACCACCGAGCTGCGCGAGCTGCTGCTCGGCCTGCAACGGCTCAGGCTGCCGCCGCTGCTCGTCCAGATCGCGTCCTTCATGATCCGCTACGGCGACGTCATCGCGGACGAGATGCGGCGCATGCGGATCGCCCGCGAGTCACGCGGCTTCGAGGCCCGGGGAGTGCGTCACTGGGGCGTGCTCGCCAAGTCGGCGGGCGCGCTGTTCATCCGCTCCTACGAACGCGGCGAGCGCGTCCACCTCGCCATGGTCAGCCGCGGCTACGCCGGTTCGATGCCGGTCATCGACGAGGTGACCGCCTCCCGGGCGCAGTGGACGCACGCCCTCGCCCTCCCCGTCGCCGCCCTCGGCGTCTGTCTGCTGGGATGGACCCTGTGACTGCTTCCCTGGAGGTCTCCGGCCTCGCCTTCGCCTACCCCGACGGCCACCAGGCCCTGTTCGGCGTGGACTTCTCGATCGGACGCGGCGAGCGGGTCGCCCTGCTCGGCCCGAACGGCGCCGGCAAGACCACCCTCGTACTGCACCTCAACGGCATCCTGACCGGCGGCACGGGCCGGGTCACGGTCGCCGGACTGCCGGTCGGCAGGCAGCACATGGCAGAGATCCGCCGCAAGGTCGGCATCGTCTTCCAGGACCCCGACGACCAGCTGTTCATGCCGACGGTCCGCGAGGACGTGGCCTTCGGGCCCGCCGCGGCCGGGCTGAGGGGCGCCGAGCTGGAGGATCGCGTCGAACGGGCCCTGGAGCAGGTCGGCATGGCCGGTTTCAAGGACCGCCCGCCGCACCACCTCTCCTTCGGCCAGCGCCGCCGGGTGGCGGTCGCCACCGTCCTCGCCATGGAGCCGGAGATCCTCGTCCTGGACGAGCCGTCCTCCAACCTGGACCCCGCCTCCCGCCGCGAACTCGCCGACATCCTGCGCTCCTTGGACGTCACCGTCCTGATGGTCACCCACGATCTGCCCTACGCCCTGGAGCTGTGCCCGAGGTCGCTGGTCCTCAGCGAGGGCGTCATCGCCGCCGACGGGCCGACCGGCACGCTGCTGGCCGACGACGGCCTGATGCGCGCCCACCGGCTGGAGCTGCCCTTCGGCTTCGACCCGCGGTCCGTGACAATGGGCGCGTGACGCGCCAGGACGAGAAGCACCCCGAGACCCCCGCCGGGTCGCTGCTGCTGGACGAGCAGCTGTGTTTCGCGCTGTACGCCGCCCAGCGCGCGGTGACGGCCGCGTACCGGCCCCTCCTCGACGAACTGGGGCTCACCTACCCGCAGTACCTCGTGCTGCTCGTGCTGTGGGAGCGCGGCGAGGCCACGGTCAAGGAGCTCGCGGCCGCCCTGCGCCTCGACTACGGCACCGTCTCCCCGCTGCTGAAGCGCCTGGAGGCGGCCGGTCTGGTGCGCCGGGAGCGGTCGGCCCGGGACGAGCGGTCGGTGCACGTCGTGTGCACGGGCCGCGCCGAGGAGCTCAGGGAGCGCGCGGCCCGTGTCCCCGGCGCCCTGCTGCGGGCCACGGGGCTCGACGGCCCGGAGGTCGCGCGGCTGCGCGAGGAACTGCGCGCGCTGGCGGATCGAGCGGACGGGGCGGCGCCCCGCACCGGCTGACCCGGACGCCCCGGACGCCCCAGCCGACGGACCCAGGACCGGCCCGGACCAGGGCCCGTCGGCCCGAGCGCCCCCGTTACCCGCGGTTTCCCCACCCCTGCCCTTACCCAGCCTCCCTACCGGTCGGTACCTTGTGCACGATGTAGTTGCACACTTCCGTGTTGCCCGCAGTCCGCATGTCCAGGGGGAGGTCCCGTCGTGGTCGAAGGTGCCGTCGTCGACAGCCGTCCGAAGAAGATCATGTACGTCGCCGAGGCGACCGCGCACGGCGGCCGCGACGGGTACGTCACGAGCCACGACGGCCGCCTCGAACTGAAGGTCGCGATGCCGCCGGAGCTCGGCGGGGACGGCGACGGCACCAACCCCGAGCAGCTGTTCGCGGCCGGCTACAGCTCCTGCTTCCACAACGCGCTGGTCCTGGTGGGCCGCAGGGCGGGCCTGGACCTCACCGGCTCCACGGTCGCGGCGAAGGTGGGCATCGGCCCCAACGCGCGGCAGGGGTACGGCCTCGCGGTCGCGCTGAGCGTCTCGCTGCCGGTCCTGGAGCGGGAGGTCGCGACCCGGCTGGTCGACGCCGCGCACGAGGTGTGCCCGTACTCCAACGCCACCCGGGGCAACATCGACGTCACGATCGTGCTCGGCTGACGTCGTACCCTTCCGTAGCCGAAGCGGGAACCCCGGGCCGAGAAGGAATCGCAGGCGGCCCGGGCTTGTTGCACCCGCTGTCGAAGGCAGGGCGGAAAGGACATACGGACGTGGACGTGCACGGCACTGTCGCCGAGGGCTTCGAGCCGGTCAGGGAGGCGTTCGTACGCAACTTCGAGGTGCTCGGCGACCGCGGCGCCGCCGTCTCCGTGTACCGGGACGGCCACCGGGTGGTCGACCTGTGGGGTGGGACCAGGGACATCGACGGCACGGCCCCCTGGGAGCGCGGCACCGCGCAGATCGTGCGGTCGGCCACCAAGGGTGTCGCCGCCGCCGCGATCCTGCTGCTGCACCAGCGCGGCGAGCTGGACCTGGACGCCCCGGTGAGCTGGTGGTGGCCCGAGTACAAGACGGCCGGCAAGGAGCACACCCTCGTCCGGCATCTGCTCGCGCACCGCGCGGGCGTGCCCGCGCTGGACCGGCCGCTGACGCCCGCGGAGGCCGCCGACCCCGACCTCGGCGCACAGGCCGTCGCCGCGCAGGCGCCCGCCTGGGAGCCCGGCACCGGCCACGGCTATCACGCCCAGACCTACAGCTGGCTCACCGGCGAGCTGGTGCGCAGGGTCACCGGACGGCCGATCGGCGAATGGATCGCGCAGGAGATAGCGGGTCCGGCCGCGGCGGACTTCTGGCTGGGGCTGCCGGAGGGCGAGACCGCCCGGGCCGGCCGGGTGGGCCCGGCGGAGATCCCGCAGGCCGCGGGCGCGCTGCGGACCCGCCCCAAGCGCGCGGTCGCCGACGCCTACGCCGACCCGGACTCGCTCACCCGCCGCGCCTTCGCCGCGATCACCCCGCTCCCCGACGAGAACGACGCGGCCTACCGCGCCGCCGCCCTGCCCGCCTCCAACGGCATCGCCACCGCCGACGGCCTGGCCCGGATCTACGCCTCGCTCATCGGCGAAGTGGACGGCGGACGGCGCCTGTTCACGCCGGAGACGACGGAACTGGCACGCGGCGAGCAGTCCTTCGGCGAGGACCGGGTGCTGGTCGTCGGCACCCGCTTCGGCCTCGGCTACATGCTCCACGGCAGCGCGTCCCCGCTGCTGAACCCCACCTCCTTCGGCCATCCCGGCCGCGGCGGCGCCCTCGGCTTCGCCGACCCGGAGACCGGGGTCGCCTTCGGCTATGTCACCAACGGCTTCCGCAGGAGCGTGACGGCCGACCCGCGGGCACAGGCACTGGTGAGGGCCGTCGGCACGGCCCTCACCAGCGGGGACTGACGCTCCGACAGGGCGGGGCGTCTCACATGTGGATGGGGTGCGACGTACGGCCCGACGCCTGGTCGATCTCGCCGTGCGCCTTGGAGAGCAACTGCCGGGCGATCTGGTCGAGCGCCCGCGCACCGGCGATCTCCTCCCCGACGCGCGGCTGATTGGAGTCGGTCTGGTGCCTGCTGGCGTGCCCGTGGCCCCGTACCTCGGTCCCGTCGGGCAGCCGCACCATGGCGGCCGCTTTGGTGTGCTGGTCGTCCTCCATGAACTCCAGCTCGACATGCCATCCCACAGTGGTGTGCATCATGACGATCACCTCCGGAAAACATCTGCTTCCAGGGTGCCCCCGGCACGCCACGACCGCACCCAATCAGGACGATTCCGCCCATATCCCCCGCTCGACCATGTCGATGACCCCCTCACCGGCCTCACGGGCCTTCTGCGGCGACAGCCCAGGTCTTCATCCACCCCGTCGTGCTCGGCGGCGGCAGGCCCGCCCTCCGCGGCTCGCTCCAGCGGCCCCCGCTCGACCTGGCCGAGACCCGCGCGTTCGATGGCAAGGTCGTCCCCCTGCGCCGCCACCTCACCCCCGGCGGCCGACGCGACGTCCCCGGGTGACCCGCCCGGCCGGGCGGGTCACCCCTGGCACCGGGTGGCCGCGCCGGCGCTCACCCGCCTCGCAGCATCAGCCCGATCCCGACGACCAGCAGCCCGGCCGCCCAGACCCGGGCCGCACCGAACCGCTCCTTGAAGACGACGGCCCCGATCGCCGCGCCGACCAGGATCGACGACTCGCGCAACGCGGCGATCGGGGCCATCTCGGCCCTGGTCTGGGCCCACAGCACCAGCCCGTACGCCGCGACCGACAGCGCGGCCCCGAGCAGGCCGACCCCGGCGAACGGCCGCAGCCGGGCGAGGGTCCCGCCGCGCCAGCGGTGGAAGGCGCAGGCGGGCAGGACGAAGCCCTCGGCGATCATCAGCCAGGCGATGTAGCCGAGGGAGGTCCCGGAGGCCCGCACTCCCAGGCCGTCCACCACGGTGTACGCCGCGATGGACAGACCGGTCGCGAGCGCGGCCCCGATCGCCGCCCAGTCGGGCCGCCGCCCGCGCAGCCCCCACAGCGCGACACCGGCCAGCCCCGCGCAGGACAGCGCGATACCGGCCGCCGCCCAGCCGTCGGGCACCTCGTCGGCGAACACGGCGGCCAGGGCGGTGACGACCAGCGGGGCGCTGCCGCGGGCGATCGGGTAGGCCTGCCCGAAGTCGCCGAGCCGGAAGGACCGCATCAGCAGCACGTAGTAGGCGATGTGAATGACGGCGGACGCGGCGAGGTAGGGCCAGGCGGCGGCCGCCGGGAACGCCGCGAACGGCGCCAGGGCGAGCCCGATGAGCATCCCGCCGCCGGAGATGAGGGCGAAGCCGACGAGCTTGTCGGTGATCTTGTGGGCGATCGCGTTCCAGCAGGCGTGTGTGACCGCGGCGAGCAGCACCGCCGCGGTGACGGCCGGCGTCACGCGCTGCGCTCGCGCACATCCACCAGGGTCGCCCCGGCCCGTTCGACCAGCGCCTCGGGTGCCATCGGGAAGACCGCGTGCGGGTTCCCGGCCGCCGCCCACACCTCGTGGTGCCTGAGCAGTGCCCGGTCGGCGAGCACCCGGGTCCGCGTCCGGTGCCCGAACGGCGGCACCCCGCCGATGGCGTACCCGGTGGTCTCCCGTACGACGTCGGCGTCGGCCCGGGTCACCTTCGCGGCGCCGAGTTCGCGCCGCACCAGCTCGACGTCGACGCGTGAGGCGCCGTCCATCAGCACCAGCACCGGGACACCGTCCGCCGCGAAGATCAGCGACTTGCAGATCCGGCTGAGCTCGCAGCCGATCGCGGCGGCGGCCTCGGCCGCGGTCCGGGTCCCGTCCGGGAACCGGCGGACCCTGCCGAGCAGGTCGCCGAGGCCCGAGTCGGACAGGGCCTCGGCGAAGCGGGGATGGGCTCCGGAGCCCTCGGCGTCGGTGGCGGGTGTCGTCGTCATGCGCGGCACGCTAGCGGTGCGTGTAGCGGGCACGCGACCGGATTCACCCCTGGCCGGTCCCGCCGGAATCGCCCCTGGCCGGTCCGGCCGATTCGCCCCGGGTCGGGCCAGCCGTACACGGCCCGGTTACGCCTCCGTGCGGTCCGGTTCCGCCTCCGTGCGGTCCGGCCCCGTACGCGGGAAGCCGGTGAGGGATCCCGGCGCAGGGGGCCGTACGCCGGGAGGCCGGTGAGGGGTCCCCGTCCCCACGGGTCCCTCACCGGCCGGTTCCGCGGCGGCGCGTCAGGCGCGCACGAGCCGCTTCTCCTCGTCCAGGCCACCCCGCTCGGCCTCGGTGCGCAGGCCCTCGCCCTCGACGTCCACGTTGGGCAGGATCCGGTCCAGCCACTTCGGCAGCCACCAGGCCCGCCGGCCCAGCAGGGCGAGGACCGCCGGGACGATGGCCATCCGGACGACGAAGGCGTCGAAGAACACCGCGATGGCGAGGCCGAAGCCGATCATCTTGATCATGGACTCGCTGGAGCCGATGAAGCCCGCGAACACCGCCATCATGATCACCGCCGCCGCGGTGACCACCCGGGCGCCGTGCTTGAAGCCGGTCACCACCGCCTGGCCCGGGTTCTCACCGTGGACGTACGCCTCACGCATCCGCGTCACGAGGAAGACCTCGTAGTCCATGGCGAGACCGAAGACCACACCGACCATGAAGATCGGCATCATCGACATGACGGGTCCGGTCTCCTCCACGCCCAGCAGCCCGGACAGCCAGCCCCACTGGAAGACCGCGACCACGGCGCCGAGGGCGGCCATGACGGAGAGCAGGAACCCGAGGGCCGCCTTGAGCGGGACCAGGATCGAGCGGAACACCACGATCAGCAGGAGGAAGGCCAGGCCGACCACCAGGATCAGGTACGGGATCAGGGCGTCGTTCAGCTTCTGCGAGACGTCGATGTTCATCGCGGTCGCGCCGGTGACCAGGACCTCGGAGTCGGTGTCGGCCGCGATGGCCGTACCGGTGTCCCGGATGGAGTGGACGAGTTCCTCCGTCGTCGCCGAGGACGGCTTGGCGTCGGGGACGACCGTGATCGTGGCGGTGTCGCCCGCCTTGTTGGGGGCGGCCGGGGTGACCGTCACGACGTTGTCGAGAGCCTTGATGCGGTCGCCGGTCTCGTCGAACGCGGCCTGCGGATCGGCGCTGCCCTTGGCGTCGACGACCACCATGAGCGGGCCGTTGAAGCCGGGCCCGAAGCCCTCGGAGAGCAGGTCGTAGGCGCGGCGCTGGGTGGTGGAGACGGGCT
Organism: Streptomyces sp. NPDC005017; assembly: GCF_042873115.1. NCBI lineage: Bacteria > Bacillati > Actinomycetota > Actinomycetes > Kitasatosporales > Streptomycetaceae > Streptomyces > Streptomyces sp. NPDC005017. The sequence goes on from NZ_JBIALD010000015.1 coordinate 174,774, forward strand.
GGGAGCCGTCGTCGGGCAGGCCCAGTTCCAGCGAGGTGGCGGGGACGGCCGCGGCGCCGAGGCCGATGACGCCGACCAGCAGCACGGCCATCGGGCGGCGCACCACGAAGCTGGCCCAGCGGGTGCCCATGTTCGGGCGTCCCGCGTTCTTCGCGGCCCGGCCGCCGCCCAGCAGCTTGGACTTCTCGCCCGTCGGACGCACCTTGCGGCCGGCGTAGCCGAGCAGGGCCGGGATGAGGGTGAGCGCGATCAGGACGGCGATGGCGACGGTGCCGGCGGCGGCGAAGCCCATCTTGGTCAGCATCGGGATGTTGACGACCGCGAGGCCGACCAGGGCGATGACGACGGTGAGCCCGGCGAAGACCACCGCGGAGCCCGCGGTGCCGACGGCGCGTCCGGCGGCCTCCTCGCGGTCGCGGCCCTCGGCGAGTTCGGCCCGGTAGCGGGAGACGATGAACAGCGCGTAGTCGATGCCGACGGCCAGGCCGATCATCGTGGCCAGCGTCGAGGTGGTGGAGCCCAGGTCGAGGGCGCTGGCGAGGGCGGTGATGGTGGAGACGCCGATGCCGACACCGATGATCGCGGTGAGCAGCGGCAGCCCGGCGGCGAGCAGCGAGCCGAAGGTGATGACCAGGACGACCGCGGCGACCGCGATGCCGATGATCTCGGAGGAGCCGGTGTGCGGGGTGGCCTGGAGGGCGTCACCGCCGATCTCCACGGTCAGGCCGGACTCGCGCGCCTGCTCGGCGGCGTCCTGGAGGGCCTCACGGCTGGCGTCCTTCAGCTCCATGCCGGAGACGTCGTACGTGACGGACGCGTAGGCGATCGAGCCGGACTCGTTGACCGCGTTCGCCTGGTACGGGTCGGCGACGGAGACGACCTCGCTGCCGGTCGACAGCTCCTTGACGGTCTTCTGGACGGTCGCCTTGTTCGCGGCGTCCGTCATCTTCTCCCCGGCCGGCGCCTTGAACACCACGCGGGCGGTGGCCCCGTCGGCGCTCATCCCGGGGAAGCGCTCCTCCAGCAGGTCGAAGGCCTTCTGCGCCTCGGTGCCGGGGATGGAGAACGAGGTGGTGCCCGCTGCGGGCGCGCTGGCCGCGCCGACCCCGGCGAGGGTCAGCAGCGCCACCCAGATCAGGGCGACGAAATGCCGTCGCCGGAAGGCGAGACGGCCGAGTTTGTACAGGAAGGTGGCCACGGGGCGTACTCCCGGTCAGGTCGTGGGGGTGGATCTGGGCAGGGGTGACCGGCCCGGCGGGGAGGCAGGGGCGATCGGCCCGACGACATGAGCGGTGACGTCAGGTAACAGGGATCGGGGGATCGGGGTTCAGCCGGTGCGCACGCCGAGGGCGGGGAGGACCACGGCGTCCACGTACGAGGTGAGGAAGGCCCGGGTGGGCGGCTGCTCGTCCAGCAGGGCGCGGGTGACGAACCCGCCGACCATCATGTGGAGCATGAAGTCGAGCGCCGGGCAGTCGGGGCGGACCTCGCCCCGGGCGACGGCGCGTTGCAGCACCCGCTGGAACTCGGCCATCTCCGGTTCGATCAGCAGTTCCTGGAACGCCTGACGCAGATCCGGGTTCTGGTGGATCGCCATGGCGATACCCCGCATCAGCGCGGAGTTCTGCTCCATGGTGCAGTCGTCCTCCATGCTCACCACGGCGTGCAGATCGCCGCGGAGCGAGCCGGTGTCGATGTCCTCGACCTTGCCCGGCTTGTTGTGCCGCAGGGCCTTGACGACCAGTTCGGCCTTGCCGCCCCACTGGCGGTAGAGCGTGGCCTTGCTGGACCTCGTACGGGCGGCGACGGCGTCCATCGTCAGGGCGTCGTAGCCGACCTCGCGGAGCAGGTCCAGCACGGCCGCGTACAGCTCGGCCGCGCGCTCGGGCGTGATCCGGCTGCGACGCTGCGCGGTGACCGCTGCCTCAGCCATGTCACTCACCCTCCCGGTCCGTCCGACTCCTACAGGGACGAATGTAGCGCAGGACTCTTGCGAAACGAAACCGTTTCGTACGTGACCTGTGCCACGTACGAAACTGTTTCGTACTTCAGGACGCGTCCGGGAACCCGCACGTTGCCCGCGCCCGGGGACCCGCACGTTGCCCGCGTCCGGGAACCCGCGAGTGCCCGCACCCCGGAACCACGAGTTGCTCCGCCCCCGCCAGCGGAAAAGCATGGGGAGGTGAGCTATCTGCGCCTGCCCCACATCAGCGGTGACCTGCTCTGCTTCGTGGCCGAGGACGACCTCTGGCTCGCCCCGCTGGACGAACCCGGCCGGGCCTGGCGGCTCACGGTCGACCGGACCAAGCTCGGCCAGCCGCGTTTCTCCCCCGACGGACGCCACCTCGCCTACACGAGCTGGCGCAGCCTCGCCCCCGAACTGCACGTGCTGCCGGTCGACGGCGGGACGGGCCGCCAGCTCACCCACTGGGGCAGCCTCGACACCCGGGTGTGCGGCTGGACCCCCGACGGCACGATCCTGGCGGTCGCCTCGCACGGCGAGCCCTTCTCCTACTTCACCTGGGCCTACAAGGTCACCCCCGACGGCGACCCCGGCCGCAAGCTGCCCTGGGGCCCGGTCTCCGACATCCAGGTCGCCGACCTCGACGGGGAGCGCAGGAGCCTGCTGCTGACCGGCACCGCCCCGCACGAGATGGCCTCCTGGAAGCGCTACCGCGGCGGCGCCACGGGCCGGCTGTGGCTGCACGGCGAGCGGCTGCTGGCCGACCTCGAGGGGCAGCTGGCCTGCCCGATGTTCGTCGGCGGCCGGATCGCCTTCCTCTCCGACCACGAGGGCGTCGGCAACCTCTACTCCTGCGCCCACGACGGCTCCGACCTGCGCCGCCACACCGACCACGACGCGTTCTACGCCCGCAACGCCGCGACCGACGGCACCCGGGTCGTCTACCAGTGCGCGGGCGGGCTGTGGCTGGTGGACGACCTGGGCGCCGCCTCGCAGCCGCGCCGCCTCGACGTACGGCTGAGCGGGCCGCGCGCGGGCCGCCGCCCCTACCAGGTGCCGGCCGCGCAGCACGTGGACGGCATCTCGGTCGACGAGACCGGCCGGGCCGGGGCGGTCGTGGTGCGCGGCAGCCTGTACTGGCTGACCCACCGCGACGGCCCGGCCAGGACCATCACCGACACCCCGGGCGTGCGTGTACGGCTGCCCGAGATGCTGGGCTCCAGCGGGCAGGTCGCCTACGTGACCGACGCCGAGGGCGAGGACGCCGTGGAGGTGGCCTACCTGCCCCGGGCCACGGGTGACCGCGAGCCGCGCCGGCTGGCCTCGGGCGAGCTGGGGCGGGTGCTGGAGATGGTGTCGGACCCGGACGGCGAACGCCTGGCCATCGCCGCGCACGACGGGCGGCTGCTGCTCGTCGACGCCACGGAGGACTCGGGCGGCGAGGTGACCGAGCTGATCCGCTCGATCAACGGACCCGTCCGCGACCTGGCGTTCTCCCCCGACGGGGCCTGGCTGACCTGGTCGCACCCGGGCATCGGCCGGTCGCTGCGCCAGATCAAGATGGCCCGGATCAAGGACCGTATGGTCGTCGACGTCACCAACGGGCGCTTCGAGGACGAGAACCCGGTCTTCACCCGCGACGGCCGCTATCTCGCCTTCCTCTCCTGGCGCGGCTTCGACCCCGTCTACGACGTGCACACCGGCGACCTGTCCTTCCCGCTCGGCTGCCGCCCCTATCTGGTGCCCCTGTCCTCGGCGACGCCCTCCCCCTTCGCGCTCACCCCGGAGGGGCGCCCGGCCGCGGGCGGCCTGGACCCGGTGGAGGACGAGGGCGCCGGGGACGGCACGGTCACCGTCGAACTGGAGGGCCTGGAGAGCCGGGTGACGCCGTTCCCCGTCACCGCGTCCAAGTACTCGGCCCTCCAGCCCGTCGCGGGCGGCGGACTGGTGTGGCTGCGCTGGCCGATCTCGGGCGCGCTGGGCGAGACCTTCGCCAACCCGGACGACACCAGCGGCCGCCCCACCCTGGAGCACTTCGGCATCACCAAGGCCAAGCGGACCGAACTCGTCGACCATCTGGACTGGTTCGCGGTCAGCGGCGACGGCAGCCGTCTGGTGGTCGTGGACGAGGGCGACCTGAGGGCCGTACCCGCGGCCGAGTCCGGCGACAGCGACTCCGTCGTCTGGATCGATCTGCGCCGCATCCTGCACACCGTCGACCCGGCCGCCGAGTGGCGCCAGTCCTACGCGGAGGCCGGGCGTCTGATCCGCGCCTACTTCTGGGACCCGGGCATGTGCGGCATCGACTGGGACGCCGTGCTGGAGCAGTACCGCCCGCTGGTCGACGAGGTCGCCTCGCCCGACGAGTTCGCGGACCTGCTGCGCGAGGTGCTCGGCGAGCTGGGTACCTCGCACGCCTATGTCACCGCCGCCCGTCGCAACGAGGGCCCGCCGCACTACCAGCGGCTGCAGGGACTGCTCGGCGCCAACCTGGTCCGCCGGGACGGCGGCTGGATGGTCAAGCGGATCCTGCCCGGCGACTCCTCCGACTCCAAGGCCCGTTCCCCGCTGGCCGGCACCGGCATCCGCGAGGGCGCCGTCCTCACCCATGTCGACGGCCGCCCGGTCGACCCGGTCACCGGCCCCTACCCGCTGCTCGCGGGCGCCGGCGGTACGACGGTCGAGCTGACCTTCACCCCCGCCGAGGGCGAGGCGGGCCGCTCCCGCCGTGTCGCCGTGGTCCCCCTCACCGACGAACGGCCCCTGCGCTACCAGGACTGGGTGGCCAAACGCCGTGCGGTCGTACGGGAGCTGAGCGGCGGCAAGTGCGGTTATCTGCACATCCCCGACATGGGCGGCTCCGGCTGGGCCCAGTTCAACCGCGACCTGCGCATGGAGGTCTCCCGGCCCGCCCTGATCGTCGACGTGCGCGGCAACGCGGGCGGCCACATCAGCGAACTCGTCGTCGAGAAGCTCACCCGGACGATCCTCGGCTGGGACCTCACCCGCGACGCCCAGCCCGTCTCGTACGCCTCCAACGCCCCGCGCGGCCCGGTCGTCGCGCTGGCCGACGAGGCGACCTCCTCGGACGGCGACATGATCACAGCCGCGTTCAAGCTCCTCGACCTGGGCCCGGTGGTCGGCCAGCGCACCTGGGGCGGCGTGGTCGGCATGACCGGCCGCCACCGCCTCGGCGACGGTTCGGTGATCACCGTCCCGATGAACGCCGCGTGGTTCGACGCCTACGGCTGGTCCATCGAGAACCGCGGCGTCTCCCCCGACCTCGAAGCCCTCCGCACCCCCCTCGACTGGGCCGAGGGCCGCCACGCCCAACTCGACGACGCCGTGCGCCTGGCCCTGACCCTCCTCACCACCACCCCCCCGGCCACACCCCCCGACTACCAGTCCACCCCCAACAGATCCCGCCCCGAACTCCCCCCAAGAACCCACTAGAACCACGAGGAACACGCGACCTCCTCGGAGACGCGAGGACCGCCTGCAGGGGGCGCGGGGAACCGCGCGATCTTTCGGGGGCGCGAGGAACCGCGCGATCTTCCAAGGGGCGCGGGGAACGGCGCGATCTTTTAGGGGCGCGGGGAACGACGCAATCCTCAGGGGCGCGAGGAACCGCGCGATCTTCCAAGGGGCGCGGGGAACGGCGCGATCCTCAGGGGCGCGGGGAACTGCGCGAACCCCCACCGGCCGCCCAGCCCACCCCGCACCCCCACACCCCACCCACCCGGCAAGGGGGCCGCGGGGACCCCCCGCACAACCAAAAAGAGACGATCAACCCCGCCCGGCCCGATCCCTCTCGTCCGCCGCCCCACCCGCCCCCACCAACCCGCCCCGCATCCCACCCAGCCGATCCGCGAACCGCGCGACCTCCCGCTGCCCCACCGCCGCGATGACCCCCGGCAGATACCCCCGGACCCCCTGCATCCCCCGCAGCCACCACTGCCCGTACACATGGCTCGACCGCCGCTCGATCCCCTCGACGATCCGGTCGACGGCCGGCCCCAGCGGATACGTCTTGTTGGCCGGCCACGGCAGCCGCTGCCGCAGCTCCCGCATGACGTCGTCCTGGTCCGCCCCGCGCACCATGTCCGTGTCGGTCCACGACAGATAACCGACGCCCACCTTCACCCCCTTGAAGGCGACCTCGGCCCGCAGACTGTGCGCGTACGCCTCCACACCGGACTTGGACGCGGTGTACGCCGTCATCATCGGCGCCGGCGTCATGGCCGCGAGGGACGCGATCTGCAGCAGATACCCCCGGCTCTCCATCAGCACCGGCAGGAACGCGCGGGCGGTGACGGCCGACCCGATGAGGTTGACCTCGATCACCCGCCGCCAGGCCACCGGGTCGGACCCGACGAACGGACCGCCGCTCGCCACACCGGCGTTGGCGACGACGATGTCGACCTTCCCGAACCGCTCCTTCACCTCACGCGCCACCCGGGCCATCGCCTCGTGGTCGGTGACGTCGGCGTACCAGTGGCCGCTCTCGCCGTGCAGCCGCCCGGAGACCTCCTTGAGCACGTCCGGCTCCAGGCCGACCAGCGCCACGGTCGCGCCCCGCGCGGACAGCTTGCGGGCGAGCAGCTCCCCGACCCCGCGCGCCGCCCCGGTGACGACCGCGACCTGCCCTTCCAGACCGACCTTGCTCATGCGCCCTCCTTGACCTGCGTGTACGTGGTGACCAACGACCGGATGCGGCTGCTGACCGCCTCCGGCGCCTCGACGGGAGTCATATGCCCGAGTCCGGGCAGTTCGGTGAGCCCGACACAGAGCGGCAGCTCGGCCGCCAGGGCGCGGGCGTGCACTGCCGGGGTGAGCCGGTCGGCGGTGCCGGCGATCACGGCGGTCGGCACCCGCAGCTCCCGTACGCCGTGGTCGAGGTCGAGCGCCGACAGCACCTTGCCCCAGGCGTGCCGGACCCTGCGCGGACAGGCGTGCACGATCCGCGCGCACGCCTCCACCATGTGCGGAGCCGAAGCCGCGCCCATGGTGGCGTACTTCAGGACGCGCCGGGCGAGCGGAGTGACCGGCCCGAGCGGCGCGCTGGAGCCGAGGATGCGCCCGGTCAGCCAGGTCCGCAGCCGGCCGGCCCGGAAGGGGACGACCGTGGACTCGGCGACCAGCCGCGAACTGCCCGTGCTGCACAGCAGGACCGCCACCGCGTGCGCCCGGAAGGCGGGCCGCGCGGAGGCGGCCATGACGGTCATGCCGCCCATCGAGTGCCCGGCGACCACGGCCTTCTCGCCCGGCGCGAGCGTGGCCAGCAGCACCGCCTCGAGGTCGTCGGCGAGCGTGTCGGTGCTGCACGCGGGGCTCGACGGGCTGCGTCCGTGGCCGCGCTGGTCGTAGGCGATGACGCGGTGGTCGGCGGAGAGGTCGCGGATCTGTGCGGCCCAGAAGGCGGTCGAGCAGGTCCAGCCGTGCGCGAGGACGACGACGGGCGCCTTCTCGGGTCCGTGCACCTCCACATGCAGCCGGGCGCCGTCCGCGGAGACCGCGGTGAGGGTGCGGGCGGGCACGGGCGGTGCGTAGGGCCCGGAGGCCACATGCGTCAGGCGGCTCATGCGCTCACGTCCTCGGCGTCGACGATCTTCAGGGCAGGCTTGCCGGGGGCGGCCTCACCGGCCGCGGGGCCGCTCGCCCCGGGCGGCCGCAGCACGGCGTACTCGGTGAGGTCCACCCGGCGGGTGGCACGCCGGAACTCGGTCGTCGTGCCGGGCCAGATGGTGGTGTTGCGGCCACTGGCGTCCAGGTACCAGCTGGTGCAGCCGCCGGTGTTCCACACCGTGCGCCGCATGCGGTCCTGCACCCGGCGGTTCCAGGCGCCGACCGCGCTGGGGCGGGCGTCGAGCGCGGCGCGGCCCCCGAGGACACCGAGCTGGCGCAGATAGTCGGCCATGTAGTTCAGCTGGGACTCGATCATCAGGATCATCGAGGAGTTCCCGAGGCCGGTGTTGGGGCCGATGATCGACAGCCAGTTCGGGAAGCCGGCGGCGGACGCGCCGCGCAGCGCCTCCATGCCGCCCTTCCAGTGCTCGGCGAGGGTCGTGCCGTCCGCGCCGACGACCCGCTCGGCGATCGGCATGTCCGTGACGTGGAAGCCGGTGCCGAAGACGATCGCGTCGACCTCGGCCTCGGTGCCGTCGGCGGCGACGAGCGTGGAGCCGCGGACCTCGCGGAGCCCGCCCGCCACGACGTCCACATTGGGTTGCGCGAGGGCCGGGTAGTACGTGTTGGACAGCAGGATGCGCTTGCAGCCGATGCGGTAGTCGGGGGTGAGCCTGGCGCGCAGGGCCGGGTCCTTGACGGCCCGTGCGATGTTCTGCCGGGCCAGCCGCTCGACCAGGCCCAGCTCGTTCGGGCGCTTGGTGAAGGCCTGCACCTGGAGTTCGCGGATGCCCCACAGCAGCCCGCGGCGCAGCTGGGTGGTGAAGGGCAGCGCCCGGTGCAGGGAGCGCTCGAGGCCGCTGATCGCGCGGTCCATCCGGGGCATGACCCAGGGCGGGGTGCGCTGGAAGACGGTGAGGCTCGCGACCTGCGGCTGGACGGCCGGCACGATCTGGATGGCCGAGGCGCCGGTGCCGACCACAGCGACGCGCTTGCCGCGCAGGTCGTAGTCGTGGTCCCAGCGGGCGGAGTGGAACACCTTGCCGGGGAACGAGTCCAGCCCCGGGATCTCGGGGATCTTCGGGTCGGACAGCGGCCCGGTCGCGGAGACCACGACGTCGGCGGTGAGCGTCCCCGCGCCGGTCTCGATGCGCCACAGCAGCTTCTCGGTGTCCCAGGTCATCAGCTCGACCTCGGAGTCGAGGCGGATGTGCGGGCGCAGCCCGAAGGTGTCGGTGACGTGCTCCAGGTAGGCGCGGATGTGCTCCTGGCCGGAGAAGGTGCGCGGCCAGTCCGGGTTGGGCGCGAAGGAGAAGGAGTACAGATGGGACGGCACGTCGCAGGCGCACCCGGGGTAGCTGTTGTCCCGCCAGGTCCCGCCGACGCCGCCGGCCCGCTCCAGGACGACGAAGTCGGTGATCCCCTCGCGTCGCAGGCGTACGGCCGCTCCGAGTCCGCCGAACCCGGACCCGATCACCGCCACCCGAACATGTTCGTGCTCGGCCATCCCGAAGCCTCCACGCATCGCAGGACCATGCCAGTGAACACTGGCGCAATGGGGAGAGTAGAGCAGCGGCGTACCGACCGGTAGGGGTGCGGGCCAGGAAAGTTACCGGCGGTACAACATAGGCTTTCCGGCGTGGGAGACGATGTGCCCGGCAGGGCTGACGACACCGAGCGCGAGCCCCGGACCCCGAGCGAGGGACGGCCCGGCGAGTACCGCATGGAGGAACTGGCCCGGCTGGCCGGCATCACCGTGCGCACCCTGCGCTTCTACCGCGAGCGCAAGCTGATCCCGCCGCCGCGCCGCGAGGGCCGCATCGCCTGGTACGACGACCACCATCTGGCCCGGCTGCGCACCATCGCGGCACTGCTGGAACGCGGCCACACCCTCAGCGGCATCGCCGACCTGACCGAGACCTTCGACCACGGCCGGGACGTCGGCGACCTGCTGGGCCTGGGCGCCCCCACCGAGGAGGAGCCGGTCCGCCTCACCCCGGAGGAGCTCGCCGACCACTTCGCGGGCGACGTGACCGCGGAGAACCTCGCCGCGGCCATGGAGCTCGGCTACGTCGGCACCGACGGCGAGAGCATCGTCCACATCAGCCGTCGGCTGCTCGACGTGTCCGCCGCCCTGGTCCGCGAGGGCATCCCGCTCGCCGAGGTGCTCGGCGCCGCGACCCGGGTGCGCGAGCACGCCGACGCCCTCGCCGAGCTCTTCGCCGACCTGGTGCTGCGCCACGGCCCGGAGGAGGACCTCCAGCGTCTGCGTCCGCTGGCCCGCAGCGTGGTGGAGGCGGAGCTGTCCCTCGCCATGGACCGCAAGCTGCGCAAGAGCGACTGACGCCGCCGGCTGGTGCGACCGACGCGGGCCGGCCGGTGCGACTCACGCGGCCGGCTGGAGCGGCTTCCTGAGGGTGACCTTCCCGGCCTTCTTGGTGAACAGCGCACCGCCGACGCTCATCGACACGAGCAGCGTGTACTTCCCGGCCGGCAGCTCCGAGACGTCGATTCCGGCGGCTTCCGTGGCGTAGTAGCCGAAGTCGTAGGTGCCGAGGTCCCCCGGCAGCTTGTGCGGCCGTACGGCGTCGGGCTTCCTCAGCACGGCCAGCGGGAAGGAGTGGCGGCCGGAGCGGCCGTCGAGGACGAGGTAGTACTGCGCGTGCCCGTCCCGGTCGGCATTGCGACCGGGCAGGAAGAAGACACCCTCGGCGTGGATTCTCCGCCCGCGTTCCTCCGCCTTCACCGCGTCGAAGCGCACACCGGGCGAATCGACCCCGACGATGCTCCTCTTGACCAGCTTGAAGCCGCCCTTCCCGCCGCGGAAGAGGAGTTCGGAGTCGCCGCACGCCTGCCGCCGGTCCACCGCGGCCGCGGAGACCAGCCGGGTCCGCCGCGCGATCCCCTCGGACTCGCTCTCGACACTCACGGAAACGGTGTACGTCCCCTGCGGGAGTTCCGTGAAGGCCAGGTCGCCCCGCGAGGCGAAACCACCCTTCTCGTACGCGCAGAAGTACTCGTCGAAATAGTCCCGGTAGAGCCGGATCTCGCCGGTCGTCTCCAGCGGATAGATCCAGGACCGTCCGTCCTTCTCCAGGACGAGACGCTTGGTCTCGTCCACCGGGCCCTCCGGCCCGACCCCCGGCAGGAAGGCATGACCCTTCAGCTCCAGCTTCCCGTCGGTGAAGACGGCCCGGGCGAGCCTGGCCAGCGCGGTGTCGTCGGCCCGCAGCTTCGCGAGGTGCGCGGCGGCCTCCTCCGGCTCCTCGGAACGGGCCCCGACGGTGACCTCGCCCCAACGGGGTGCCACGCCCTCGGTGACGGAGTACACGATGCCCAGCAGCGACGGCAGCGCCTGCCGGACCACCTCGTCGTGCCGCCGCACGGTCGGGGACTCCACGAGCAGGAAGTTGAAGTTCTCGTACTCCCGCAGCGCGGGCAGATAGTGCACGACCTCCTGCTCGTACTGGTAGTCCGCCGGAGAGGACACCAGATAGATGTTCCGCTTGAAGTCCGTGTCCCTCTCGATCACGTCCCTCATCACGCCGTCCATGACGGCCACGTTCGCGTCCGGCTGCCCCTCGCCGAGCACGGCGTCACCGAGCTGCCCGTGCCCCTTGGAGTAACTGCCGAGGAAATACTGCGGTGTCGAGGCCACGATGTTCTTGTAGTCGTACTTCAGACCGTAGAAGAGGGCGGCGCTTCCGCCCTTGGAGGCGCCGAGCAGGGTCACCTCGTCGCGGGTGATCCGCAGCCGCCGCATACGGTCCTGGATCAGGGCGTGTATGGAGTCCGAGACGCTGAAGTCCATGTCCCGGGCGACGTAGTAGGAGGCCGCGCCGTCGAAGTGGTCGCGGATCCTGAGGACATTGCACTTGACGCTGTCGAGCGCGTTCCCGAATCCGTACCTGCTGCCCACCGAGGAGAACACCACCAGCAGATGCCGGTGGTCCCCCTGCGCCGCCCTGAACTGGAACTCGACCGGCCATTTCCCGTGCGTCTCGACGCTCTCCAGGTAGACGCGGTTCATCCGCGCCGCGTAGTTCGGGGACAGCGGAGGCAGCGAATTACTCATGCGGCGTACGACTCTCTGGCCGGTTGCTCGGACGGACGAGGCCCGGAACGGCCCGGAACCCCGTGCTCCGGCGGAGTATACGGAGCGGACACCTGACGGTCACACAGTTGTGGTCAGAACGTCGGCCGACCGCCTACCGGCCCTGGACGGGCTCCGGACGGGCCCCCTCCGGGGGCGGCGGAACGCCCGCGGAGGGGAACCGGGACGCGCGTACAGCCCCCGCCCGCGGAGGGGGACCCGCGTACGGCCGTCAGCGCTCGAAGACCGCCGTCACCGGGGCGTGGTCGCTCCACCGCTCCCCATGGCTCGCGGCCCGCTCCACGTACGCCTTCACGCAGCTGCCCGCGAGCCCCGGCGTCCCCGCGAGCAGGTCGATGCGCCAGCCGCTGTCGTTGTCGAAGGCCCGCCCCCGGTACGACCACCAGGTGTACGGCCCCTCCACGTCCGGGTGCAGTTCCCGCACGACGTCGGCATAGCCGCCGTCCGCGGCGTCGAACACCTGGCCGAGCCACTTCCGCTCCTCGGGCAGGAAGCCGGAGTTCTTGCCGTTGGCGCGCCAGTTCTTCAGGTCGGCGGGCCGGTGGGCGATGTTCCAGTCGCCGCAGACCAGCACCTCGCGCCCGTCGGCGGCGGCCCGCTCGCGCAGATCCTTGAGGTAGGGCAGGAACTCGCCCATGAAGCGGTACTTCTCGTCCTGCCGGTCGGTGCCGACCTCGCCCGAGGGCAGATAGAGCGAGGCGACCGTGACACCCGGCAGGTCGGCCTCCACATAGCGGCCGCTGCCGTCGAACTCGGCGGAGCCGAAGCCGACCCGCACCGCGTCGGGCTCCCGGCGGGTGTAGAGCGAGACGCCGGCCCGGCCCTTGGCGGCGGCGGGCGCGTGCACCACGTGCCACCCCTCCGGCGTCCGCACCTGCTCGGGCAGCTGCTGCGGCTCGGCCCGCACCTCCTGGAGGCACAGCACATCGGCGGAGGTACCGGCGAGCCACTCCACGAAGCCCTTCTTCGCGGCGGCACGCAGCCCGTTCACGTTCACAGAGGTCACAGTGAGCACCCCGGCACGATACGGCACACTGGACCGGGTCCAGAATTCGAACAACGAGAAACTGCCGCTACGTACGATGACCAGCATGGATATCCGCCCCGTCCCCTACGACCACCCCGACGCCGTCAAGCTCGACGAAGAGGTCCAGGCCGAGTACCACGTGCGCTACGGCGACGGCGGCGACGCCACCTCGATGGCCGCCGCCGACTTCGAACCGCCGAACGGCGTCTACCTCGTCGCCTACGACCACTCCGGCCGCCCCGTGGCCAGCGGCGGCTGGCGCAGCCGGGACGGCAACGGCGAGGGCAACGAGGACGGCGACGCCGAGCTCAAGCGCATGTACGTGGTCGGCGACATGCGCGGCCTCGGTCTCGCCCGCCGCATCCTGTCCGCCCTGGAGGACGACGCCCGCGCGGCCGGCCGGGTGCGCATGGTCCTGGAGACCGGCACCAAGCAGCCCGAGGCGATCGCCCTGTACGTCTCCGCGGGCTACGCGCCCTGCACCAAGTTCGGCTACTACCGCTTCCACCCGGACAGCCGCTGCTACGCCAAGACCCTGTGACACCCCTCACCCCAGGGGCGTCCGGCGCGGGGGCGCCTGACGCCCCGTCGGGGTCCCCGCACGCGGGCAAGACAAAGATCCCGCCCGATCAGTGGATCGGACGGGATCTTCTCAACTTCCCCCGGAATTAACCGGGATCGGTTGTTGCGGTGGACCTGTGGGGATTTGAACCCCAGACCCCCTCGATGCGAACGAGGTGCGCTACCGGACTGCGCCACAGGCCCTTGCAACGAGTGAAACTCTAGCATCCCGATCGCCGTGCTTAAAAATCCGTTCCCGGCAGGGTGCCTGGTCGCGGCGGCGGGCCGCCGCGACCGGGCCGGAACCTCACTCGTTGGCGGCCCGCGGCCGCCCGCCGTCCTCGTACTGGTCGAACAGCGGCGTACGGGCGCGCCCGCGCGACCGGCGCGCCGAGGCGGCCCGGCGCGCGTCACTGCGGCCGTCGTCCTCGGCGGGGCGGTCGTCGGCGCCGTCCGCCCCGGCGGAGGCGGCGGAGACGACAGGGCCGTCGGCGGCGTCCGAGCGGTCCTCGGCACGGATCTCGTCGGCCCGGTCGGCGGCGCCCGTCTCCTGCTCGCCCGCGATCGTGCTCGACCGCGCGGAGCTCCAGGTGTCCGGCGCCCCGAGGTCGACGTCGGAGGTGGCACGCGGGGCGACCGGCGCGGTCACATAGGTCGGCAGGGGCACCGGCACCGGCTCCCAGCTCTCGCCCCGGCCCGGGCCGCGCTGCCGCTCCCGCTGCTGGTCGACCCACTCGGCGTGGTCGGTCTGCTCCACCAGCGCCCGGCGGTCCGCCGCCAGGGCCGAAAGGCCGGGGTCCTCCTCCGGTTCGGCCGCTTCTTCGGGCTCCTCGGAGTCCTCGGCCACCGGCTCGGCGGCGGGCCGGCGCGGCTGACGGGTCCGCTCGCGCAGCCGCTGGGCCGCGGCCTCGGCCTGCCTGCGGTCCATCTGGTACGCGAACCGGCGCCGCTCCTGCGAGCGCAGATAGGCGATGTACCCACTCAGCAGCACCGCGGGCACGGCCGGCGCCCACAGGAGCGCGAGCCCGCCCACGGCGGCCACGATGGCGCCCAGGGTGAACGCCAGGAAGAGCATCATGGTGGTCCGCCGCCGGCGGGCGAGCACCTTGGAGCGCTCGGTGCGTGCTGCGGCGGCCTTCCCGCCGGGCGCACGCCGGGCACCCGGCACCGGCCTGCGCGCGGGCCCGGCACCGGCACCACGGGCGGACGCGGGGTCCGCCGCACGGGCGGAGGGGGCGTCGGCGACCCGGGGGGACGGGGCCTCGGCCGCGCGGGGCACGGGGGCGTGGCCGGACGGGGCGTGACCGGAGGCTCCCGAGGGGGCGTGGCCGGGTGCTCCTGGTACCTGGGCCGCCGTCTGCGGGCGCGTCGGAGGCATGGCGAAGGCCCGGACGTCCACCGAGTCGGTGACCCCGTCCGGGTCGGTCGTGCCAGGCTCCCCCTCGTCGGTGGAGCGCGCCCGGTCCTTGGCGTACCGGCGCTCCATTCCCGCCCGTCCGGACAGCAGCCGGATGGCGGTGCTGAAGCGTTCCGTCGGACGGGCCTCGTTCAGCTCGTCCTGCCTACGGAGCCACATCGGCACCAAGTAGGCGGCCCAGGCCCCGACAATGACTGCGTAGATGAGGCCGCTGCTGCTCACGCCTCACACGGTAGAGGGGTTTGCGTGAGGCCATCCGCCAATTGGGCCGGTGTGTCGCACGATCTGGCTGATATTTCGAACTTTTCTTGTGACCGATGCGATCAGCAGGCCGCACGGACGGGGAATTGATTGCCCCGAACCGGTCACCGGCCGGTAGTTATCGAACACGCATTCAATTTCCGGGCCATGCAGGATTTCCCTGTGTGTTCCGCCGGTCGGGAGGCGTGCCGCGCTCGTCGCGCGCCCCGCTCCCGGAGCGGGTGCGCCGCCAGCGGTTCATCAGCCCGTCCGGGACTTCCTCCGCGGTCAGCGCGTAGACGAGATGGTCGCGCCAGGCGCCGTCGATGTGGAGATAACGGGGCCGCAGCCCCTCCTCACGGAATCCGAGTTTCTCCACGACCCTTCGGCTGGGCGCGTTCTCGGGGCGAATGCAGACCTCGATGCGGTGCAGCCCGACGCCGCGGAAACAGTGGTCCACGACCAGCGCGACCGCCGTGGGCATCACCCCGCGCCCGGCCACGCTCTGGTCCACCCAGTAGCCGACGTGCCCCGAGCACATCGAGCCCCAGGTGATCCCGGCGACCGTCAGCTGCCCGGCCAGCCGTCCCTGGTACTCGATCACGAACGGCAGCATCCGGCCCGAGTTCGCCTCCGAGCGCAGGTGCCGGACCATCTGGCGGTAGGTCGGCCGGTGCGCGATCGGGCCGCTCGGGGTGGGCGGCGGGATGGTCGCCTCCCAGGGGCGCAGCCAGTCCCGGTTGCGCCGGTTGACCTCGCGCCAGGCCCGCTGGTCGCGCAGTTTTATCGGCCGGAGGACGACGTCTCCGTCCGCCAGCACGACGGGCCAGGACGGGCTGTTCAGCTCGCACCCCCACTGCCTGTGCCGGGTCTGGGGTGGTCCCCGCCGCGGATCTGGTCGACGGCGTGCCTCAGCAGGGGCTCCAGGACGGCGAGGCCGTCCTTCACCCCGCCGGTGGAGCCCGGCAGGTTGACGATCAGCGTGCCGCCCGCCACCCCGGCCAGTCCCCGCGAGAGCGCCGCTGTCGGCACCTTCTCGCGGCCGAACGCCCGGACGGCCTCGGCGATGCCCGGCACCTCGCGGTCGATGACCGCGCGGGTCGCCTCGGGCGTGCGGTCGGTGGGCGAGATGCCCGTCCCGCCGGTGGTGACGACCACGTCGTACCCCGCCTCCGCGGCGGCTTTCAGGGCGGCCTCGACGGGATCGCCGTCGGGCACCACCCACGGCCCGTCGACGGCGAAGCCGAGGCGCCTGAGACCGTCGGCGACAAGCGGGCCGCCCCTGTCCTCGTAGACCCCGGCGGCGGCCCGGTTGGAGGCGGTCACGACCAGCGCGGCGTACGGCGCGACCAGCGCGCCGCCCAGAGAGGCGTCCAGTGTCATGCCCGGCTCCAGTCGCCCGACTTGCCGCCCGTCTTCTCCTCCACCCGTACGTCCGTGATGACCGCTCCCTTGTCGACCGCCTTGACCATGTCGATCACGGTGAGCGCGGCGACGGAGACCGCGGTGAGGGCCTCCATCTCGACGCCCGTGCGGTCCGTCGTACGCACCGTGGCGGTGATCTCCACGGCGTCGTCCGCGACCGACAGATCCAGTGTCACACCGGACACCGACAACGGGTGGCACAGCGGGATGAGGTCCGGGGTGCGCTTGGCGCCCATGATGCCCGCGATCCGCGCGGTGGCCAGGGCGTCCCCCTTGGGCACACCCTCGCCGCGCAGCAGTTCCACCACCTGCGGCGAGACGAGCACACGGCCGCTCGCGCGCGCGGTGCGCGCGGTCACGTCCTTTCCGGATACGTCGACCATCCGGGCGGCGCCCGCGTCGTCGATGTGCGTCAGTCGGCCTTGCGTGCTCATGCTGTGGGCGCTCCCGGTCCGGGCCCGTCGCGGTGCGGCGCACGGGCCTGCTGTGCGCGACACGGTACCGCCACTTCGGGACGCGGGGCGGAGCAGGTGGGCCGCGCCCCGCGCGGGTGCGCTCAGCCGAGCAGGACGACCTCGACCTCGCTGCCGGGCTCGACGGACTCGACGTCCTCGGGCACCACGATCAGCGCGTCGGCCAGCGCCAGAGCGGCCACCAGGTGGGACCCGGCACCACCGACCGGGGTCACCGCGCCGTCGCCGTAGGAGCCGCGCAGGAACTGACGGCGGCCCTTGGGCGAGGTCAGTGTCCGGTCGCCGGAGAGGGTGGCCCGGGTGCGCGGCCGGTGGACGTCCTCGAGGCCCATGAGGGTGCGGATGGCCGGGCGCACGAACAGCTCGAAGGAGACGTAGGACGACACCGGGTTGCCGGGCAGGGCCAGCAGGGGGGTGTGGTCGGGGCCGATGGAGCCGAAGCCCTGTGGCTTGCCGGGCTGCATGGCGAGCTTGCGGAAGTCGATGCCGCTGCCCGCCTCGTCCTCGTCGCCGACGTGCGACAGGGCCTCCTTGACGACGTCGTAGGCGCCGACGCTCACCCCGCCGGTGGTGACCATCAGGTCGGCGCGGACCAGCTGGTCCTCGACGGTGGTGCGCAGGGTCTCGGCGTCGTCGGCGACAGCGCCCACCCGGTAGGCGATGGCTCCGGCGTCGCGGGCCGCCGCGGTGAGGGCGAAGCTGTTGGAGTCGTAGATCTGGCCGCTGCCCAGGCTCTCGTCGGGCTGGACGAGCTCGCTGCCGGTGGAGAGCACGACCACGCGCGGGCGCGGGCGCACCCGTACCGTGCCGCGGCCGATCGCGGCGAGCAGCGCGATCTGCGGCGGGCCGAGGACGGTGCCCGCGGCGAGGGCTCGGTCACCGGACTTCACGTCGCTGCCCCGGGCGCGCACATGCGCGCGGGCCTCGGCCGGGCGGAAGACCTGGACCTGTCCGGCGGCGCCCCCGGGGGCGAGACTGCTCGCGCGCATCCCGGTCGCCGGGCCCTCGCCGAGCCCGCCGTCGGTCCACTCGACCGGCACGACCGCCTCGGCGCCCGGCGGCAGCGGGGCGCCGGTCATGATCCGGGCGGCCTGGCCGGGGCCGACGTGCAGCAGCCCGGCCTGGCCGGCGGCCACGTCCCCGACGACCTCCAGGACGGCGGGGAACTCCTCGCTCGCGCCCGCGACATCGGCGACCCGCACCGCGTACCCGTCCATGGAGCTGTTGTCGAACGGCGGCAGCGAGAGCGGCACCGTGACCTCGTCGACCAGGACACAGCCCTGGGCGTCCAGCAGCTGGAGCTCGATGGGTTCGAGGGGGCGGACGGTCGCGAGGATGTCCTCCAGGTGTTCGTCGACCGACCACAGGTGGTCCTGGCCGGCGGAACGGGGCGCGGCGGTGCTCAAAGTGCTACATCTCCTCGGTGACGTAACTGCGAAGCCAGGTCCGGAAGTCCGGTCCCAGATCCTCACGTTCGCACGCGAGTCTGACAATGGCACGCAGGTAGTCGCCGCGGTCTCCGGTGTCATAGCGGCGGCCCTGGAATACGACGCCGTGCACGGGGCCGCCGACCTTCTCGTCCTCGGCGAGCTGCTGGAGGGCGTCGGTCAGCTGGATCTCGCCGCCGCGGCCGGGCTCGGTCTTGCGCAGTATCTCGAAGATGTGCGGGTCGAGGACGTAGCGGCCGATGATCGCGTAGTTCGACGGCGCGTCGGCCGCGTCGGGCTTCTCGACCAGGCCGTTGACCTTCACGACGTCGCCGTCGGCGGTCGCCTCCACGGCCGCGCAGCCGTACAGGTGGATCTGCTCGGGCGCGACCTCCATGAGGGCCACGACGCTGCCGCCGTGCCGCTCCTGGACCTCGATCATGCGCTGGAGCAGCGGGTCGCGCGGGTCGATCAGGTCGTCGCCGAGGAGTACCGCGAAGGGCTCGTGGCCGACGTGCGGGGCGGCGCACAGCACCGCGTGGCCGAGGCCCCTGGGGTCGCCCTGGCGGACGTAGTGCATGGTCGCCAGGTCGCTGGACTCCTGTACCTTGGCCAGTCGCGCGGCGTCGCCCTTCTTCTGCAGGGCGGACTCGAGCTCGTAGTTGCGGTCGAAGTGGTCCTCCAGGGGGCGCTTGTTGCGCCCCGTGACCATGAGGACGTCGTCGAGGCCCGCGGACACGGCCTCCTCGACCACGTACTGGATCGCGGGCTTGTCGACCACCGGCAGCATCTCCTTGGGAGTGGCCTTGGTGGCCGGCAGGAACCGGGTGCCGAGGCCTGCTGCGGGGATGACAGCCTTGCTGATCCTGGGGTGCGCCTGAGTCATGGCCGTAACCTTATCCGGTGCCTTTGCGAGGAATCTGTGGCTCCGGTTAATTGGCTCTCATATGAGCGCATTGGGCCGGAACGGGAGGAACCAGTGAGGCAGTTCGGACGTCCTAGCGAGACTGACAAGAGAACGTTGCGGCGAGAGCTCCTGTCGGTGAGAAGCAGGTTGACGGCAGATGTCGTCCAGGAGGCGGCCGCCGGCCTCGCCGAACGCGCGCTGCACCTCCCCGAGCTGGCGGACGCGCGCACGGTGGCGGCGTACGTCTCCGTGGGCACCGAGCCGGGCACCCTCGCGCTGCTCGACGCGCTGCGCGCGCGGGGCGTCCGCGTACTGCTTCCCGCCCTTCTGCCCGACAACGACCTCGACTGGGGTACGTACGACGGCACCGCTTCTCTCATGAGCGTCCAACACGGCGGAAGGATGGCGCTGTTGGAACCCTCCGGCGAACGCCTCGGCCCCGGCGCGGTCACCTCCGCCGACGCCGTCCTGCTGCCCGGGCTCGCCGTCGACACCCGCGGGATGCGCCTCGGACGGGGCGGCGGTTCCTACGACCGCGTGCTCGCCCGGCTGGAGCGCGCCGGTGCCCGGCCCGCCCTGGTGGTGCTCCTCTACGACGCCGAGGTCGTCGAGCGCGTGCCCGAGGAGGAGCACGACCGGCCGGTCCACGCGGTGGTCACCCCCTCGGGCGTGCGCCGCTTCCGGCCCGGCGGCTGAGCGGGCGCGGAAGGCGCCACGCGGCCGGTCAGTACGTGATGTATGTCTCACGCGGCCCGGACGCCGGAACGGCCCTCACGCGTGCGTGAGGGCCGTTCCGGCGTCCGGCGCCGTCCGCGAGGGGCGGCGCCGGGCGAGGTCAGGGCTCGAGGGTCAGGGTGTCGCCCGTCTTCTCCTCGACGGCCTTCTCGGTGAACGCCCACGGCAGCAGCTCGCCCTCGGCCCACTTGTCCGTCTGGTCGGTGTAGTGGGCGTTGTAGGCGTGCCCGGAGGCGCCGGTGAGGTTGATCCAGCGCGACTTGTCGAGGTCGGCGAGGTTCACCACCATGCGCATCGAGGGCACCCAGACGACGCCGTAGCCGCCGGCGGCGTTCCAGCCGGTGGCGTTGACCGTGGCCTCGCCGCCGCCGAGCTTCCACGGACCGCGGTTGAGCATGTACTGGAGGAAGCCGGGGCCTTCGGTGCCGAGCGTCTGGTTCTTCAGGAACAGGCGGTGCAGCCGGCCCCAGCTCCAGGTGTCGATGTCCTTGCCGAGCTTGGCCGTCAGCTCCCAGCGGGCGTCGATCAGGGCACGCTCGAACAGCTCGTCACGGTTGTTCGCGCCCTCGCGCGTGCCGACCTCGGGCGTGGACCACCAGTCGCTGTCCTCGTCCTTCACCAGGTTGCGCACGACCTCGAACCAGCGGTCGCCGCCGTCCGGCTGGGCCTGGTCGGCGTCGCGCTGGCCGCACTCACGGACCGAGCGGTTCTCGTCGGCCGGTCCGGTGGTGTCGGTCGGCTTCACCCACAGGCACTGGCCCTTGGCGCGCAGCTCCTTGGGCAGCTTGTTGCCGAAGGCGAGCTTCAGGATGTTGCGCCAGGTCGAGTTGAAGTACGCGGCGGCCGCGGAGTCGGCGTCCTGGGTGTAGTCCCAGCCCTCCAGGAGCTTCTGCGCCTGGCGGACGTCCGGGTCGTCGATGTCGATCTTCAGCAGCATCGGGACGAGCAGCTTGGCGATCTCGCTGCTGTTGTCCAGCTGCATCTGCCGCATGTCGTCGGTGGAGACCTTGCCGCCGCCCTTGATCTTCGACTCGATCAGGTCGTTGATGCGCTGGCTGCGGGTGCCGTAGCCCCAGTCGGTGGTGAGGGTGTACGGGTAGTCGCCCTTGTTCACCACGGCCTGGTTGGCGGTGGCGATGTAGCCGCGGGCGGGGTCGAACTCGTACGGCAGCTCGTCCTGGTCGATGAAGCCCTTCCACCGGTAGCCGGAGTCCCAGCCGGGCGCGGGGACGGAGCCGTCGTGGCCCTGCGCGCGCGTGGGGATCCTGCCGGGCAGGGTGTAGCCGATGTGGTCCTTGGTGTCGGCGTAGACCAGGTTCTGCGAGGGCACGTCGAACAGCGCGGCCGCAGCGCGGAAATCGTCCCAGTCGGCCGCCCGGTCCATCGCGAACACGGCGTCCATGGAGGTGCCGGCGTCCAGCGCGGTCCAGCGCAGGGCGATGCCGTAGCCGTCGCCGCGGTCGGGGGCGGAGGTGTCGACGGTGGCCTTGCGGCCGGCCTTGACGAGCTCGTCGTCGCGGTCGGACAGCAGCGGGCCGTTGTCGGTCTCGCGCACGACGATGGTCTTGGACTCGCCGCCGGCGACCTCGATGGTCTCCTCGCGCGTCCTGAAGGGCTTGACCTTGCCGTCGACCTGGTAACCGTCGCCGGTGAGCTTCTCCAGGTAGAGGTCGGTGACGTCCACGCCCGAGTTGGTCATGCCCCAGGCGATGTCCTTGTTGTGGCCGATGATCACACCGGGCAGACCCGCGAAGGTGTAGCCGCTGACGTCGAACCCGCACTTGTCCGAGACCGTGCGGCAGTGCAGGCCCATCTGGTACCAGACGGACGGCAGCGAGGCCGACAGGTGCGGGTCGTTGGCGAGCAGGGGCTTGCCGGTGATCGTGTGGGCGCCGCCGACGACCCAGGAGTTCGAGCCGATGCCGTTGCCGTTCACGCCGACGGCCTCGGGGAGGTCCTCCAGCACTGCGTAGAGGCCCGAGAGCTGGGTCTGGAGGGCCTCGCCGTCCGCGGAGGCGCCGGTGGCGCCGGTACCGCCGTCCGTCGCGCCGGAGTCGCCGGACGCGCCGGGGTCGGCGCCGGAGCCGCCGCCCTCGCCCTCGCTCTCGCCGCCGTCACCGTCGAAGGTCTCGGTGGACTCGTCGTAGCGGCCCTCCTGGACGATCGCCTTGTGGCGGGCGTAGGGGTAGGCCGGGTACAGGTCGTCGATCTGCTTGGGGCCGAGGCGGCTGGTCATCAGGGCGCGGTCGATCTCGTCCTGCATGTTGCCGCGCAGGTCCCACGCCATCGCCTTGAGCCAGGCGACCGAGTCGACCGGGGTCCACTCGGCGGGCTCGTACTCGTTGGCGAAGCCGAGGGCCGCGTACTCCAGGGAGATGTCCTCGCCCTGCTTGCCCTTCAGATAGGCGTTGACGCCCTTGGAGTACGCCTGGAGGTACTTCTTGGTGGAGTCGGACAGCACGCTGTCGTACTCCTTCTTCGCCACCCGGTCCCAGCCCAGGGTGCGCAGGAACTCGTCGTTCTCGACCTGTCCCTCGCCGAACATCTCCGACAGCCGGCCCGAGGTCAGATGCCGCCGTACGTCCATCTCGTAGAACCGGTCCTGCGCCTGCACGAAGCCCTGCGCCATGAACAGGTCCTCCTCGGAGGACGCGTAGATCTGCGGGATGCCGTTGCCGTCACGCTTGACGTCGACGGGGCCCGAGAGCCCCTCGAGCGTGATCGTGCCCTCGGTCTGCGGGAAGCTGGCCCGCACGGTGCTGATGGACCAGTACGAGCCGTAGGCGACGCCGCCGACGAGAGCCAGCACCAGCACAAGCACGAAAAGTCGGGCTTTGCGCCCCTTCTTCCGGCCGGACTTGGCGGGCTTGTGACCCGTTGAGGCGGTGGTGTTGGGGGGCATCGCTGTCCTTGCTGTCCTAACGCGAGCGGCAGGCGGGCTGTGACTTCGAATGAGCGCTGGAGCAACCATAGGCGCAGGGCCCCGCGCCACTGGACCCGGAGTCGGGAAGCCGCGCGGACGGATGTTCGATCTTGCCCGGTCGAGCGTCAAGAAAGCGTCAAGAGTTAGGTAAGGTAACGAAGTAGTTGGATGCGGGATTCCTTGATCTCGTGTCCGATGGACATCAGCGTTCACGCGCGCGTGCTTGCCTCCGTGAGCCAGGGAAGGGAACGGCCACTGACAGTCCACGACCTCAACCAGCTCCTGCTCGTCTGCTCGCTCGTCCTGCTCGTCGCCGTGGCCGCGGTCCGGATCTCCTCCCGCAGCGGGCTCCCCAGTCTGCTCATCTACGTCGGCATCGGCGTCCTGATGGGCCAGGACGGGGTCGGCGACATCCACTTCGACGACGCCGTGCTCACCCAGGTCATCGGGTACGCGGCCCTGGTCGTGATCCTGGCCGAGGGTGGTCTCGGCACGAAGTGGACGGAGATCAAACCGGTCATGCCGGTCGCCACGGCGCTGGCGCTGGGCGGGGTCGCGGTGAGCGTCGGCGTCACGGCCGCGGGCGCGCACTATCTGGTCGGGCTGGAGTGGCGTCAGGCCCTGATCATCGGTGCGGTCGTCTCGTCGACCGACGCGGCGGCGGTGTTCTCCGTCCTGCGCAGGATCCCGCTGCCCGCGCGCGTGAGCGGCACCCTGGAGGCGGAGTCCGGCTTCAACGACGCCCCGGTCGTCATCCTGGTCGTCGCCTTCTCCACCGCGGGCCCGGTCGAGCACTGGTCCGTCCTGATCCTCGAGATCCTCCTGGAGCTGGCCATCGGCGCGGCCATCGGCCTCGCGGTGGGCTGGCTGGGCGCCTGGGCGCTGCGGCACGTGGCCCTGCCCGCCTCCGGCCTCTATCCGATCGCCGTGGTGGCCATCGCCGTGACCGCGTACGCCGCCGGCGCCCTGGCGCACGGCAGCGGCTTCCTCGCCGTCTATCTCGCGGCGATGGTGATGGGCAACGCCCGGCTGCCCCACTGGCCCGCCACCCGCGGCTTCGCCGAGGGACTGGGCTGGATCGCGCAGATCGGCATGTTCGTCCTGCTCGGCCTGCTCGTCACCCCGCACGAGCTGGGCGACGACATCTGGCCCGCCCTGGTCATCGGCCTCGTGCTGACCATGGTGGCCCGGCCGCTCAGCGTCGTGCTCTGCCTGCTCCCCTTCCGGGTGCCCTGGCCGGAGCAGGCGCTGATGTCCTGGGCCGGGCTGCGCGGCGCCGTGCCCATCATCCTGGCGACGATCCCCATGGTGAGCGGTGTCGAGGGCAGCCGCAGTCTGTTCAACATCGTCTTCGTGCTGGTCGTCGTCTACACCCTGATCCAGGGCCCCACCCTGCCCTGGCTCGCCCGCGCCCTGCGCCTGGGCGACGGGTCCGGCGCCACCGACCTCGGCATCGAGTCCGCACCCCTGGAGCGGCTGCGGGGGCATCTGCTGTCGGTGTCGATCCCCGAGGGCTCCAAGATGCACGGCGTCGAGGTCAGCGAGCTCCGGCTGCCGGCCGGCGCCGCCGTCACCCTCGTCGTCCGCGACGGGAAGTCGTTCGTGCCGCTGCCCTCGACCGTGCTGCGGCGTGGCGACGAACTGCTCGTCGTCGCCACCGACCCGGTGCGCGACGCCGCCGAGCACCGGCTGCGCGCGGTGGGCCAGGGCGGCAAGCTGGCCGGATGGCTGGGGACGGGCGGGCGGGAGCACAGGAGCCACTGACGCTGCCGCCGCGGAAGCGGGGGATCCGCCGGCGCCTCCGCTGCGCCCCGGGAGCAGGGGATCCGCTGACACCTTCCGCTGCGCCCCGGGAGTGCGGGAGGTACTGGCGCTTCCGCTCCACGCCGGGAGTGCGTGCCGTTAATGGCGTGTTTCGTACCGCTCACACCACTTTCGATCACAAGCCCACCCTGCGATGGTGCCCACTTTCACAGGTGTGACGCGCGTAGACCCCTGTAGGATGAAGGAAGACTTGATCGAACCAACTCTGCCTGACGCAGAGCTGGCGCGACCGTATGGCGGCCGCGACGCCTTCCTCTCAGTGGGGCGCCGGTATCTACCGCAGTTCCGCGCAAGAGGACAGCTCTCGGCGTCGCCCCCCACCCTCAGGGGCGGCGCTACCAGGCGGCAGAAAGGCACGGCCGTGGCGTCCACGGTCACCACCGAGCCGTCGCAGAACTCGCCGGCACCCTCCCGCCCCGGATACGGGCAACTGCTGCGCACCCGCGGCGCCTGGACGTTCCTGCTCCCCGGCTTCGCCGCCCGCCAGCCGTTCGCGATGCTGACCATCTCGATCGTGCTGCTCGTCCAGCACACGACCGGCTCGTACGGGGCGGCGGGCGCCGCCGCGGCCGTCACCGGCGTGTCGATGGCCCTGTTCGCGCCCTTCAGCGGCCGTCTCGCCGACCGCCACGGACAGCGCGCCGTACTGCTCCCCGGCGTCCTGGTGCACGCGGCGTCGGGCCTGACCTTCACCGCGCTCGCGCTCGCCCACGCTCCTCTGTGGGCCCTGTTCGCCGCCGCCGTCCCCACCGGCGCGTCCGTCCCCCAGGTCGGGCCGATGGTCCGCGCCCGCTGGGGCGTGAAGCTCCAGGGGTCGCCCCTGATGTCGACGGCGGCCGCCTTCGAGTCGGTCACGGACGAGTTCACCTTCGTCGTCGGCCCGCTGCTGGCGACGGCCCTGTGCACGGCCGTGGACCCGGCCGCGGGCCTGGTCACCGAGGCCTCGCTGACCCTGCTCGGCGGTCTGCTGTTCGCCGCGCAGAAGAGCACCCAGCCCAGGGTCGCCGCCGACGGGCACGCGCGCGTGAGGCACGAGTCCGCGCTGCGGATCCCCGGCGTGCGCGTCCTGATCGTGGCCTTCCTCGGCATCGGCTCGGTCTTCGGCGGCATGCAGGTCTCCCTCGCGGCCTTCACCGAGTCCATCGGCGAGCCCGGCCTGAACGGCGTCCTGTACGGGACCTTCGCCGCGGGCAACATGATCTCCGGCATCGCCTGCGGCGCCATCGCCTGGAAGGCCGCGCCCCAGCAGCGCCTGGTCGTCGGGTACGCCGCGCTCGCGCTCGTCGCGTCCGGCCTGTGGGCCGCGCACTCCGTGCTTGTGCTCGCCGGGCTCGGCCTGCTGGTCGGCATGTGCATCGCGCCCGCGCTGATCACCGGCTACACGCTGGTGGAGGGCCTGGCCCCGGCCGGCGCGCGCACCGAGGCCTTCACCTGGCTGACGGGCGCCGTCGCGCTCGGCCAGGCGGCCGCGGTCACCGTGGCCGGTCAGCTGGAGGACCGCTTCTGGACCGGTGCAGGATTCCTCGTGCCGATGGGCGGCACCGTGCTGGCCCTCGCGACCGTCCTCGCCCTGCGCGCACACCTCGTCGCACGTCCCCGCGGCATCACCGTCGCGCGTGGCGTCGGTCACCGCGTGCCGGTGACGGTGGACTGAATCCCCGGAATACGTCACTATGGATCGTCGTTAGCACTCATCGAGTGAGAGTGCCAGGAGGAAGACAGTGCCGACGTACCAGTACCAGTGCACCGAGTGCGGCGAGGGCCTCGAGGCGGTGCAGAAGTTCACCGACGACGCCCTGACCGAGTGCCCCGACTGCAACGGTCGCCTCAAGAAGGTGTTCTCCGCGGTCGGCATCGTCTTCAAGGGCTCCGGCTTCTACCGCAACGACAGCCGCGGCTCCTCGTCGAGCAGCTCGCCGGCGTCGTCGTCGAAGTCGTCGTCGTCCTCGACGCCCGCTTCCACGGCTTCCTCGACGTCTTCCGCGTCCTCCTCGGACTCCAAGTCCTCGGGCTCGACGAGCTCGGCGGGCACCTCCGCCGCCTGACGCATCCGCGCGCGGGACCCTGTCGTCGTACGACGACAGGGTCCTCGGCGTTTCCGGGGGCGGGGCTCGTGCGCCGGGCTTCCGTTGCCGGGTTCTCGGGTTTCCATTGCCGGGTTCTCGGGTTTCCGTTGCCGGGTTCTCGGCGCTTCCGGGGACGGGCGTTCCGGGTTCCCGGGGCGGGTGCACCGGGTTCCCGGGGCGGGTGCACCAGGGCTCCCGGGGCGGGTCCTCGGTGTTTCCGGTGCCGGGCGCTCGCGTGCCGGGCGTGCGAGTTACCGTGCTCGTCATGGCGAACGCAGACATCGGTGTAATCGGCGGCTCCGGCTTCTACTCGTTCCTGGACGACGTGACCGAGATCCAGGTGGACACGCCGTACGGGCCGCCGAGCGACTCCCTCTTCCTCGGCGAGATCGCGGGCCGGCGGGTCGCGTTCCTGCCCCGGCACGGCCGCGGCCACCATCTGCCGCCGCACCGGATCAACTACCGGGCCAACCTGTGGGCGCTGCGCTCCGTCGGCGTGCGCCAGGTCCTCGGCCCGTGCGCGGTGGGCGGGCTGCGCCCGGAGTACGGGCCGGGCACGCTGCTCGTTCCGGACCAGCTGGTGGACCGCACCAAGTCGCGCGTCGGGACGTACTTCGACGGGCTCCCGCTTCCCGACGGCACGGTGCCGAACGTGGTGCATGTGTCGCTGGCCGACCCGTACTGCCCCGCCGGCCGCACGGCCGCGCTGAAGGCCGCGCGCGGCCGCGACTGGGAGCCGGTGGACGGCGGCACGCTGGTCGTGGTCGAGGGACCGCGCTTCTCGACCCGCGCCGAATCGCTCTGGCACCAGGCGCAGGGCTGGTCGGTCGTCGGCATGACCGGCCACCCGGAGGCCGCGCTCGCCCGGGAACTCGAACTCTGCTACTCCACGCTCACCCTGGTCACCGACCTGGACGCGGGCGCGGAGAGCGGGGAGGGCGTCTCGCACGACGACGTGCTGCGGGTGTTCGCGGAGAACGTGGACCGGCTGCGGGGTGTGCTGTTCGACGCGGTCGCCGCACTGCCCGCGAACGACGAGCGGGACTGTCTGTGCGTGAACGCGCTGGGCGGGATGGACCCGGGGTTCGCGCTGCCGTAGGCGGGGTGAGGTCCGCTTCGGCGTAGGCGGGGGTCGGGCTGGGGGCCCGGGGCCCTGCGCCTGAGGCGGGTGGCCGGTGGAACGCCCCGTTCGGGTGAGGGAGTTGTCCACAGGCGGCCGCGTGTCCACCGGCTCCGACGGGCGTCGCAGCGAAGGCCCATCGTGGGGACCGCACACCGATTCCCGTCGCAGGTGGTGGTTCCCATGACTCACGTGTCCCCTCCCTCGTCATCCCCGTCCTCCCCCTACTCCTCCGCGCATCCGCCGGGCAGCGACGCCCCGGCCACGTGCGAGGTGCCGCACTTCGCACCCGTCCGCGTGCGCGGCGGGCGGTATCGACTGGGCCGGCTCCTCCGGCACCGCAGGCGCGCCCTGGCGGCCGGGCTCGCGGTGACGGCGGCCGCGCTCGTGGCCGCCGGGCCGCACGCCGGTGCCGGTCCGCACCGGGGTGAGCAGACCCGCGGCCATCCCGCTCCGGTCCGGGCCCCGGACCGCAGGGCTCCGGTCCGGCCGGTGACCGCGCCGGTACGCATCGCCGACGCGGCCACGGTGCGGCTGCTGCGCCCCGGCGACCGTGTCGACGTCATCGCCGCCCAGGAGACGCCGGCGGGCGGCGAGGCGAAGGTGATCGCCCGCGGCGCGCTGGTGACCGAGGTGCCCGAGCCGCTCGCCGGGACCGCGGACGGCGGGACGGACAGCGGGGCGCTGGTCGTGCTCGCCGTACCCCGCCCCGTGGCGGCACGGCTGGCCGGAGCGAGCGCCACGGCACGGCTGGCGGTGACGCTGTGCTGAACGAAACGCGCCCTTCTCTGCCTGACACGCTGTCAAGTCGCCCTTTCGAGCGGCAGAATTGGACAGCTTGGCCTCACCCTGACATAGGTTGCGGACCGACTTGTTCCACAACCTGTGCGCACGAGGAGAGGCTCCGAAGTGAGCGAGAAGAAGGATCCGGGCGTCTGGGCAGGCTTCAAGGCCTTCCTGACGCGCGGAAACGTCATCGATCTGGCAGTCGCGGTGGTCATCGGTGCCGCCTTCACCAACATCGTCAACTCGGTGGTGAGGGGCGTCATCAATCCGCTGGTCGGAGCGATCGGCACCAAGAACCTCGACAGCTACAGGTCATGCCTCAAGGGCCCCTGCGTGGTCGCGGCCGACGGGACGGTCACCAGCGGCGTGACGATCCTGTGGGGCTCGGTGCTCGGCGCGACGCTGAGCTTCGTGATCACCGCGGCGGTGGTCTACTTCCTGATGGTGCTGCCGATGGCGAAGTACCTGGCCCGGGTGGAGGCCCAGCGCAAGGCCAAGGAGGGCACCCACGAGCTCATCGAGGTGACCGAGCTGGAGGTGCTGAAGGAGATCCGCGACGCGCTGGTCGCGCAGCGGGGCTCGGGCCACAGCGAGAGCTGACGGCGGGGTCGGGGGCGGCCCCGGGGACACGGCCCTCCCAGGTTGCCCGGCCCGTGCCCCGGCGGGCTGCTCAGAGGTGGTGCGGCGGCTTCTCGTCCAAGAAGCGCCTGAGGTCGTCGGCACTGTCGCCGGACGGCCGCTCGCCCCATCCGCGGTCCGTGTCGTCCGAGGACTGCTGGGACAGCGGGTCGTCGAAGTTCAGCGCGGACTTCGGATCGCGCGGCTCGGGGGCGGATGCGGTGCTCATGCCTCCAGCGTACGGGGCCGCCGTCGGTGCCCCTGCGCCCCGACGTCCCTTGTTCGCTTGTGAAACCATCCACAGGATTTTCCGGCCGGTATCTGCTGTGCTGGGAGACATGACATCCAGTTCGACTCCGCCGGCGGCGCACTCCGGACCACCCACCGCCGGACGACCGGTGCGCAGACTGACCGCTCGGGGCCGTGACGAGGCCCATCGGGTCGCCTCCCCGCTGGAACTCTTCTTCGACCTGTGTTTCGTCGTCGCCATCGCCCAGGCGGGTGCCCAGCTGGTGCACGCCCTCGCCGAGAACCATGTGGGCGAGGGGGTCATGAACTACGCGATGGTCTTCTTCGCCATCTGGTGGGCCTGGATGAACTTCACCTGGTTCGCCTCGGCGTACGACAACGACGACGTGCCCTACCGAGTGGTCACCCTCGTCCAGATCGCCGGTGTGCTGGTGCTCGCGGCCGGTGTCTCGCGGGCGTTCGAGGACCACGACTTCCTGGCCGTCTGGCTGGGCTACGCCATCATGCGCATCGCCATGGCGGCGCAGTGGCTGCGGGCCGCACGCTCCGCCCGGGGCGCGGAGAGAACCGTGGCCGTGCGCTACGCGGCCGGTGTGCTGCTCTGCCAGGTCGGCTGGCTGGGACTGCTGTTCTTCCCGGAGGGCGCCAGGCCCTGGGTGTTCCTGGTGATGGCCATCGCCGAGCTCTGCGTGCCGGTCCTCGCGGAACGCGGCGCGGGGACCGCCTGGCACCCGCACCACATCGCCGAGCGGTACGGGCTGTTCACCATCATCGTGCTCGGCGAGACCGTCGCGGCGGCCACGGTCGCCGTGAAGACCGGCGTGGACGAGCACGACGCCCTCGCCGACCTGGTGCCGATCGCGACGGGCGGCCTGCTGATCGTCTTCTCCGCCTGGTGGATCTACTTCGCGGTACCCATCCACGGCCATCTGCGCTCCAACCGGCAGGCGTTCCTGTGGGGCTACGGCCACTACCTGATCTTCGCCTCCGCGGCGGCCGTCGGAGCGGGCCTGGAGGTGGCCGTCGAGCAGACGGTCGGCAAGGCGCACATCTCCACCCTGGCCGCCTCCGCCGCCGTGACCCTGCCCACCGCCCTGTATCTGCTCACCGTGTGGGCGCTGCACTCCCGGCACTTCAAGGCGGGTATCGCCCAGCAGGTGGTACTGCCCGCCACGGCTCTGGCGGTCATCTGCTGCACCTTCCTCGGCGACTGGGCCGTGTTCGCCGCGGGGCTGGTGTCGGCGCTGGCGGTGGCGGCCGGCATCGTCCTGACGAGCCGCACGTCGACGCCGGGCAGCGGGGCGAGAGCGACCGCGCCGGTGGCCTGAACCCCACCCCTCCCGCCCGGGCCGCACCGCACCTCTACCGCACCACGCACCCGCAAGTCCGGCCCGGGGCCACGCCTTCACGCGGGAACGGCCTCGCGCGGCCCCGGTCCGGGCAAGACTGGATCACATGACAGTCGACGCTCTGACGGACGTCGCCGGTCTGCGCGTGGGGCATGCCACGCGCACCGGCGACGGATGGCTCACCGGCACCACGGTCGTCCTCGCGCCCGAGGGCGGGGTGATCGCCGCCGTCGACGTACGGGGCGGTGGCCCCGGCACCAAGGAGACCGACGCCCTCGACCCGCGCAACGTGGTGCAGAAGATCGAGGCGGTCGTGCTGACCGGCGGCAGCGCCTACGGGCTGGACGCGGCCTCGGGCGTGATGGCCTGGCTGGAGGAACGGGGGCGCGGGGTGTCCGTCGGCCCGGACCCGGCGCACGTCGTGCCCGTCGTGCCCGCCGCCTGCGTCTTCGACCTGGGCCGCGGTGGCGACTTCCGGGCCAGGCCGGACGCCGCCACCGGGCGGGCCGCCGTCGAGGCCGCCGCGGCGGCCGAGGCCGGTGCGCGCGTGGCCGAGGGGAATGTGGGCGCGGGAACGGGCGCGGCGGTCGGGCTGCTCAAGGGCGGGATCGGGACGGCGAGCACCGTGCTCGGCTCCGGGATCACCGTGGCGGCCCTGGTGGTGGCCAACGCGGCGGGCTCGGCGGCGGACCCGGAATCGGGCGTGCTGTACGGGGAGTTGTTCGAGGGGTGTCTGGAGCGGCCGGCGGCCGCGGTCCACGCCGCCGCGCGCAGGCGCCTGGACGAGGCCGCCGCGAAGAACGCCCCGCCGCCCCTGAACACCACCCTCGCGGTGGTCGCCACCGACGCGGAGCTGTCGAGGGCGCAGGCGCAGAAGCTGGCGGGCACCGCACACGACGGCATCGCGCGGGCCGTGCGGCCGGTGCATCTGCTCAACGACGGCGACACGGTGTTCGCGTTGGCCACCGGGGCGCGGCCGCTGGACTCCGGACGTCCGCTGGCGCTGAACGAGATCCTCGCCGCGGGCGCCGACACGGTGACCCGGGCCATCGTCCGGGCCGTGCGTGCCGCCGGGTCCGTGGACGGTCCGGGCGGGGCCTGGCCGTCGTACGAGGAGCTGTACGGCCGCCGCTGAGGGCAGGAACGGCTGCACCACTGCGAGCGGGCGCTTGCCCGGCCGGTGAACACACGCCCCTGAGCTACCCCTGACCTGCCCCGGCGCGGTCTCCCGCACGGAATCACGGACTCCCCAACGGCCCCTCGCGTACGGCCGATTGTCTTGGTTGTGTCACCGATGGACCACGGGGCGACAGCGCGGGAACCCGCCCGCGTCCGGTCGCCTCTTTCCCCACGCATTGGAGCGGATCACACACATCACACGAACCTGGAGCAGCCCGTGGCAACGCCGGACATAGCCTCGCGTCGCATGATCGCGGCGTGCGCCGCCCTGGCGGTCGGCGCGCTCACCCTGACCGCGTGCGGCGGAAGCGCCGGCGCGGACGACAACAAGAACGGCGGCGGCGACCCCAGGAGCGCCGTGCCGCGGATCGTCATCTCGGCGAAGAACGGCTCGACGGCCGCGTCCATCAACGCCACCGGCGTGAAGGTCAGCGACGGCAGGCTGACGAGCGTGAAGATGACGGAGTCGGAGTCGGGCGAGGCCGTTCCGGGGGCGATGTCGGCGGACGGCACGAGCTGGCACCCGAAGGAGCAGCTGGAGCGCGGCACGGCGTACCGGATAGCGGCGAGCGCGAGGAACGGGGAGGGCCGGACGGCCGCGGCCGACGCCCGGTTCACGACGGTCTCCGAGGCGAACAGCTACATCGGGACGTATCTGCCGGACGCGGGGACCACGGTCGGCGTGGGGATGCCGGTGTCGTTCACGTTCGACAAGGAGATCAGCGACAAGAAGGCCGTGCAGTCGCACATCGAGGTCACGTCGGACAGCGGGCAGAAGGTCGTCGGGCACTGGTTCGGCTCGCAGCGGCTGGACTTCCGGCCCGAGGAGTACTGGAAGGCCGGCTCGAAGATCACGATGAAGATCGACCTGGACGGCGTGGAGGGCCCGAACGGTGCCTACGGCGTGCAGAAGAAGACCGTCACCTTCACCGTCGGCCGTTCCCAGGTCTCCACGGTCGACACGGCCACGCAGACGATGACGGTCGTCCGGGACGGCAGCACCCTCAAGACGCTCCCGATCTCGGCGGGCAGTCCCGATAACACCACCTACAACGGCCAGATGGTGATCTCCAGCAAGGCCGAGCAGATGCGGATGGACGGCTCGACGGTCGGCTTCGCCGGGCAGTACGACATCGACGACGTGCCCCACGCCATGCAGCTGACCACCTCGGGCACGTTCATCCACGGCAACTACTGGTACGACCAGGCCAACCCGCCGTTCGGGCGCGCGGGCACGAGCCACGGCTGCGTGGGGCTCCAGGACGCCCAGGGCGCGCAGGGGGACACGCCGGGCAAGTGGTTCTTCGACAACTCGATGATCGGGGACGTGGTGATCGTGAAGAACTCCGCCGACAAGGAGGTCGCCCCGGACAACGGGCTCAACGGCTGGAACATGGCGTGGGACGACTGGGTCGCGGGCAGCGCGGTCTGACCGGGTGTCCTGGGGGTAAATGGCCTGCGGCCAGCGGATTTTGACGGAGTGTCGGGCCGTTCGGGAACTTCCCCGGCGGCCCGTCCGTTTCCCCCCGTACGTTTTCTCGGTTCCCGGACATGATGTCCGACCGAGGGGCTACGGTATGCACCCACAAGGTGACATGCAGCAACGCCGGGAGAAACCTTGAGCGTTCCGTACGACACGGAAGCGTACGAACCACACGAGTCGCCGGAGTCTCCGGAGGAGCATCTCGCGCGACTGCTCGGCCGCGCCCTGAACTCCTTCGAACTGCCCGACGACGTGATACGACAGCTCGACACCGCGCTGGCGCACGACAGTTCGCTGCACTCCGCCCACCACAGCGCGGGCCTGCACCGGGAGACCTACCGGCACACCTGGCTGCTGGCCGACGGCTCGGCGCTCACCCTGTGGGAGCTGGTGCACAACACCCTGTCGGGAGCGACACAGCACGAGGTGTACGTCGACGAGGAGGAGTTGCGCGCGGCCACCGACCGGCTCCCGCTGCCGCCCGCACTCCCCGACTTCGAGCTGCCGGCGCTCACCCCGCTGTGGTCCCCGCCGGGCCCGCGGCACGCGTATGTGCCCGACGACTCGGCGGATCACGCGCGTCGGCTGCTGCGCCGGGCGGAGAACCCGGACCGGCCGGACGCGGAGACGGCCGCGCTGCTGGCCACGGCGTTCGCGCACCAGATCACCCAGGCGTTCGGGCGGCCGTGCCGCGCGGGGCGGATCGGGCTGGGATTCGCGCTCTACGAGCACGCGTTCCTGCTGCGCGACGGCAGGGAGCTGTCCCTGTGGGAGGCCGAGCACACGGCCACGCCCGACGGGCGGCACATGTGCGAGGTGTACTGCAGTGAGGACGCCGCGCGCGAGGCGATGGAGCGGCGCGCGGCGCAGGTCTCCTGATCAGTGTCCTGGGCGCGGCGTCGCCCCCGGTGAACCACGCCGGTGATCCACCGCGCGTTCAGTGACCTTCGGCGAACTGCCGCACGAGGCCCGCGAAGGCGTCCCGTTCGGCGGGGGTCAGCTCGACCGACTCCAGGTCGGGAGCCGCCTGCCGCTGACGTGGAAGCGCGGGCAGCGCGACCGGGCCCGGCATCTGTGCGACGGCCTCGAAGCGGCCACGGCGCAGCGCCCGGCTCAGGCCGACCGCCCAGGCGGCGGCGCCCAGGGCGAGGACGGTCACCCCCGCCCACTGGAGGATCGAGACATGCTCAGGCATACATCCCAGTAGACACCACGCTCCGGGCGTTCGACTCGGACCGTGATGTATCTCGCAGGTGGTGCAGTTGGCTTGTTATTGCCCAGGTGACGTGAATATGGCTGAAAAGAACGAACGGCACACGGCCCCTCAAAGGGGCAGGCCGCCCTCCCCGTGCCCTCCTTCCGGACCGTCGACGCGCCCCTCTTCCGGGCCGGCGGCACACTCCCCGCTCCAGGCCGTCGGCGCACTTCCCGGCCGGGTCGCCGTGGAATCACGCTCCTCGGCGTGACAGAGCGGAAAAGGGGGAACCCGGGACACCTGGGGTGACGGAGGCCAGGGGCGGGGAATCCTCTCCTCCGTCCGGGGGCGCGGCCGTTCGGGGCGGCCCGCCCCCAGGGGCCGTCGGCACCGCCCCGCATCCCGTGGACCATCTCGTCCGCCGCCGTCACCGGGCCGCCGGCTCTCGCGAGAACGGGCCTCCGCCCCGTCCCGCGACGCGGTTGCGCGGGACGGGGCGGAGGCCCGTGGGAGACGGCTCGCAGACCGTCAGGAGGTTTCGTCCGGCTCAGTTCGCCGCACGCGAGGCACTCTTCGGGTCGTGGTCGTGCGCGCCACCCGCGACGACCCCGGCAGGCACCTCGGCGGGCACCTCGTCCGCGCCCCGCGCGCCCCCGGCACCCTCGACGCTTACGGCACCTTCGAAGGCGGCCGCCTCCGCGTGCTCGGCCGACCGCTTGGGCAGCGCGAACATCAGCAGGAAGATCGCGCCCATCACGGCGACGACGTAGCCCAGCGCGTGCTGGAAGCCGTTCACGAACTCCGGACCCACCTGCGCCGGGGCCACCTTCTCGTCGATCACCCCGAAGAAGACGACGGACACCAGGCCGAGCCCGAGGGCGTTGCCCATCTGGTTGACCGTGTTGATGAGGCCGGAGGCCGAGCCGGCGTGCTCGCGCGGCACCTCGGACAGCACCGCGTCGGTCAGCGGGGCGAAGATCAGACCCATGCCCGCGCCCATCACGACCAGCGGCGGGATCATCTGCCAGGGCGTGATGTCCAGCCCGAAGTGCTCGGACTCCCAGCGGTAGAGCAGCACTCCGGCCGCCAGCACCAGCGCGCCCGCCTGGAGGACCTTGCGCCCGAACCGGGGCACCAGCTTCTGCACGGACATCCCCGCGGCCACCGACACCGCGATGGAGAACGGCACGCCGGTGAGTCCGGCCTTCAGCAGGCCCCAGCCCAGACCGATCTGGAGGTACAGCGTCCAGACCAGGAAGAAGATGCCGAGCCCGACACCGAAGACGATCTGCACGGCGATGCCCGCGGCGAAGCTCTTGACGCGGAACAGCGACAGTTCGATCAGCGGGGAGCCGTCCCGCGCGGTCTTGTACCGCTCGTAGGCGACCAGCGCGCCGAAGACCAGGAGCGAGCCGGCCATCGAGAGGTAGCCCCACAGCGGCCAGTCCAGCTCACGGCCGCGGGTGAGCGGGTAGAGCAGCATCAGCAGGCCGAGGGTCACCAGCGCGACGCCCACCAGGTCCAGCCTCAGCGCCTTCGGGGCGCGGGACTCGGTGATGAACGCGCGGCCCAGCAGCAGTCCGGCGATGCCCACGGGCAGGTTGATGAGGAAGATCGGCCGCCACTCCAGGCCGAAGAGGTTCCACTCCGTCAGCAGCGCGCCCAGCAGCGGGCCGAGCACCGCGCCCATACCCACGACCGCGCCGAACAGGCCGAACACCTTGCCGCGCTCGTGCGCCGGGAAGGTCGCGTGCACGATCGCCAGCACCTGGGGCACCATCAGCGCCGCCATACCGCCCTGGAGGATGCGCGCGGCGACCAGCATGTCCGGGTTCGACGCGAAGCCGCACAGCGCGGAGGCGATGGTGAAGCCCCCGATGCCGAGCAGGAACAGCCGCTTGCGGCCGTAGATGTCACCGAGCCGCCCACCGGTGATCAGTCCGGCGGCGAAGGCCAGGGCGTATCCGGCGGTGATCCACTGTATGTGGCTGAAGGAGGCGCCGGTGTCCTGCTGGATGGACGGGATGGCGATGTTGACGATCGTGACGTCGACGAGGTCCATGAAGGCCGCGGTCATGACGATGGCAAGGGCGAACCAGCGACGCCGGTCGTTCGGCTCCGGCTGCCCCTGAGGGCTGCCCGAGCTGCCCGGGGCGGGTGCGGAGGTGGTCTCGGTGGAGGTCATGAGACAAAGCTAGAGGGTCATTAGGCCAGATCGTGTCCTAGTTCCGAGGCATCCTCTTCTCCATGACGACGGACACCCCGGCACGGCTCCTCCAGTTGCTGTCCCTGCTCCAGACGCCCCGGGAGTGGCCCGGCGGCGAGCTGGCCGACCGGCTCGGGGTCTCCCGGCGCACGGTCCGGCGCGATGTCGACCGGCTGCGCGAACTCGGCTACCCGGTCCAGGCCACCAAGGGCTCCGACGGCGGCTACCGTCTCGTCGCGGGCAAGGCGATGCCCCCGCTCGTGCTCGACGACGAGGAGGCCGTGGCCATCGCGGTGGGCCTGCGGGCCGGCGCCGGGCACGCGGTCGAGGGCGTCGACGAGGCGTCCGTGCGCGCGCTGGCCAAGCTGGAGCAGGTCCTGCCGTCCCGGCTGCGCCGCCGGGTGACCACCCTTCAGGCCGCGACGACCGCCCTGACCAGCGGCGACGGCCCGAGCATCGCGCCCGAGACGCTCACCGTGATGGCCTCGACGGTGGCCGGCCACGAACGGCTGCGCTTCGCCTACCGGGCCAAGGACGGCATCGAGTCCCGCCGTCTGACCGAGCCGTACCGGCTGGTGTCCACCGGCCGCCGCTGGTACCTCGTCGCCTACGACCTCGACCGCGCCGACTGGCGCACCTTCCGCGTCGACCGGGTCAGCGAACCCTTCGCCACGGGCGCGCGGTTCGCGCCGCGGGAACTGCCCACGGGCAGCGCCGCGGAGTACCTGCGGCAGTCCATCGGCAGGCGCCAGGAGTCCTACGACTTCGCCGTCACGTTCGCCGCGCCCGCCGACGCCGTGGCCGCCCGGCTCCCCGCCTGGCTGAGCCCGCCCGAACCGCTCGACGCCGGCACCTGCCGGCTGCGCGGGACGAGCGGCGATCCGGTCGAGTGGCTCGCCGTACGGCTCGTCATGCTCGGTCATGACTTCACGGTCCAGGAGCCCGCCGAACTGGTTGCGTGCGTCCGCGAGTTGGGCGCCCGCCTCACACGCGCGGCGGGGTGAACCGACGGCGGCGGAGCGCGGAGGAGTGAACCGACGGCGGCACCGCAGCGGCCACCGCACGCCGTTGCCACGCTAGCGCAGCCGCCAGTCGAACCCCTTCAGCGCCTCCAGGTTCCGCAGTGCCAGCGCCGCCGGCCCCCGCTCTCCCCCGGAAAGCGCGTCACCGGACGCCCACGCCTGCACGGCCGTCCGTACGGCGGCACTGGCGACGGCGGCCAGGAACCGCTGCCCCGCGCCGTCCTCGGCCTTCGCGCCCCGGGCAACGTTGTCATCACCGTCCGCCCGGGACCCACCCGGCCTCTCGCTCACCCCGTCCCCCGCCCCGGCCCCGGCCCGCTCCGCCAGCACCTCGCCCAGCGTCTGCTCCGAGGCCTGGCACACCTCCGCCCACACCTTGCGCAGGGCGGGGCTGGAGTCCGCGAGCCGGATCAGGGTGCGCGCCCACTCCCAGGAGGCGGCCGACACCCCTGCTCCGGACGCAGCACCCGCGCCGGCACCGGGCAGCAGCGTGTGCCGTACGGCGTGCTCCAGGGCCTGCGGCACGTCCAGCCCGGCGGGGGCCTCGCGCACGGCGTCGGTCCAGCGCTGCGCCCCGGCCGCGTAGAGCGGCGCGACGGCCTCCTCCTTGGAGGCGAAGTAGCGGTAGAACGTCCGCGGGGCGACTCCGGCGGCCTGGGCGATGTCCTCGGCACGGGTCGCCTTCAGGCCACGGCTGACGAAGAGACCGGCGGCCGCGCGGGCGATGTCCATGCGGGTCTCGGCCTTGCGCCGCTCGGTCAGGGACGCGGAGGAACCGGGCCGGTTCTGCCCGGAGGTGGTACTGCTCACGTCGGCAGGCTATGCCGATGTGGCACAATCTGCCATCCGGCGGGCCACCCCGGGGTTCAGGTCCGGGGTGCCCCGTCCTTCCATGTCCGCGTGCCCGTCCGCCCGGCGGGCATCCGCCCCTGCCCGCATGCGCAGGTTCTCGCACCACTCGCACCACCCGCCGGTCACGCCGGGCGCGCGCAAAAGAGCCGGGCCCCGGCGCTCAGGGGGGGGGAGAGACGCCGAAGCCCGGCTCGGGAAAGTCCCGGCACCGGGGGGAGTGCGTCGGGACGTGGACGGAAGGTCTTCGCGGACGAGCGGTGGTACCGGGTCGTACCGAAGCCTCGCGGCACAGGCGGAACGGTCCTGCGCACAGGCCCTCGGGGGCCGCGTTCCGCACGCCGGGTGCGAACCCGCTTGCCCTGAAGGGTTGTTCCCGCCGCCTCAGGGGTTGAAGCGACGGAACACAGCCATGTTTGCGCGGCCTTGCGCCACCCGGCGTACGCCCCTGTCGCCCATGACGGAACCCCCTGCCGCGCCCGCCCCGGCACCCCTGCGGCAGTCTCGGCCGGCAACCCCCGCAACGACAGCCCGACTTCGGGCACCCGGTACCCCGCCGCGCCCGGCGCCCCACCTGGTCCGTCAGACCGCCGCGTCCGTCAGGTCACCCGTGTCCTTCCGGTCACCTCGTCCGTCAGGCCGCCGCGTCGAAGCCGGTCTGGTGGGCCAGCTTCTTCAGCTCCAGCAGCGCGTGCTTCTCGATCTGGCGGATGCGCTCACGGGTCAGCCCGTGCTCCTTGCCGACCTCGGTCAGCGTGCGCTCCCGGCCGTCGTCGATGCCGTACCGCATCTTGATGATCGAGGCCGTGCGCTGGTCCAGGCGGCCGATGAGGCCGTCCAGTTCCTCGCTGCGCAGCAGGGTCAGCACCGACTGCTCCGGCGACACCGCGGAGGTGTCCTCCAGGAGGTCGCCGAACTGGGTCTCGCCCTCGTCGTCGACCGACATGTTCAGCGAGACCGGGTCACGGGCCCAGTCCAGGACGTCACCGACGCGCTCCGGCGTGGTGCCGAGCTCCACGGCGATCTCGGTGTGCTCCGGCTCACGGCCCTGGTCACGGTTGAACTCGCGCTGCACGCGCCGGATCCGGCCGAGCTCCTCCACCAGGTGGACGGGCAGGCGGATGGTGCGGGACTGGTCCGCTATGGACCGCGTGATGGCCTGACGGATCCACCAGGTGGCGTACGTCGAGAACTTGAAGCCCTTGCGGTAGTCGAACTTCTCGACCGCGCGCACCAGTCCGGCGTTGCCCTCCTGGATCAGGTCCAGCAGGGGCAGGCCGCTGCGCGGGTAGCGGCGGGCGACGGCCACGACCAGCCGGAGGTTGGAGCGGATGAAGACGTCCTTCGCGCGCTCGCCCTCCTCCACGAGGGCCTCCAGCTCGTCGCGGGTGGCGTCGGCCTTGGACGCCTCGTACCCGTCGAGGACCTGCTGCGCGAACACACCCGCTTCGATCGTCTGCGACAGCTCGACCTCCTTGGCGGCGTCGAGCAGCGGCGTGCGCGCGATCTCGTCGAGATACATGCCGACCAGGTCGCGGTCGGCGATCTCGCCGCCATGGGTGCGAACACTGCTGGCCGCGTCTGCGGTCTCGCCGGTGGCGGACTTACGACGGGCGACGGCACGGGTTGCCATGCGTGCTCCCTTGCGATGGTGGGGTCAGCGGGCGGTCGGGACACTGGATCACTCTCGTCGGGTGCCCGGCATCCGATGGAAACAACGACTGGAATCAGGACAGAATTCCCAACCCGTCCCTCGATTTTTCTGATCATGCAGTACCCTGTGCCGCCACGAAGGGGGTCGGATGCTGTCGGAACCGTCGGAAGTGCAGGTCAGAGCGGGGATCGACGAAGATCTCGAGGCTCTCACCGACCTCTACAACCATTACGTCCGCGAGACGCCCATCACCTTCGACACCGGCGTCTTCACCGCTCGGGAGCGCCGCCCGTGGCTGCTCTCCCACCCTGAAGACGGCCCGTACCGCCTGAAGGTTGCCCTGGACGCCGGTACCCGGGACGTCCTCGGCTACGCCACCTCGAGCCCGTTCCGCGCGAAGCCGGCCTACGCGACCTCGGTGGAGGTCACGGTCTACGTCGCCCCGCACGCGGGCGGGCGCGGCATCGGCACGCTGCTCTACAAGGCGCTGTTCGAGGCCCTCGCGGGCGAGGACGTGCACCGCGCGTACGCGGGCATCGCCCAGCCCGACGAGGCCTCGGTACGGCTGCACGAGCGCTTCGGCTTCCGGCACGTGGGCACGTACCGCGAGGTGGGTCGCAGGTTCGGCCGCTACTGGGACGTGGCCTGGCACGAGAAGGAGCTGTAGCCCCGCGCGGGGCTCACGGGTCTCGTCCGAGAGCCCCGCGCGAGGCCCACCGGCCTCATCCGAACCGCACGGAACTCACCCGAACTGTACGGACCGCTTGGCCAGCCCCATCCAGAACCCGTCGATCACCGACTTCTGTTCCGCGAGCCCGCCGCCCGCGTCGGCGGCCCCCATGGTCACGAACAGCGGGGCGAAGTGCTCGGTGCGCGGGTGGGCGAGCTGCCCGGCGGGGGACTTGGCCGTGAAGTCGAGCAGCGCGTCCACGTCGCCCGCCTCCAGCGCGTGCCGCCCCCAGTCGTCGAACTCGGCCGACCAGCCGGGAACGCCGGTGTGCCGGAGCGCGGCGAGGTTGTGCGTGAAGAAGCCGGAGCCGACGATGAGCACGCCCTCGTCGCGCAGCGGGGCGAGCCTGCGCCCGATCTCCATCAGCCGCACGGGGTCGAGGGTCGGCATGGAGATCTGGAGGACCGGGATGTCGGCCTCGGGGTACATCTCCACGAGCGGCACATAGGCCCCGTGGTCGAGCCCGCGGTCGGGGATGTCCTGCACCGGCATACCGGGGGCACGCAGCAGCTTGCGTACGGAATCGGCCAGTCCGGGCGCGCCCGGGGCGTCGTAGCGGACGCGGTAGTAGTGCTCGGGGAAGCCCCAGAAGTCGTAGACCAGCGGCACGGTCTCCACCGCGCCGAGCGCCAGCGGCGCCTCCTCCCAGTGCGCGGAGACCATGAGGACCGCCCTCGGCAGGGGCAGTCCGGCGGACCAGGCGGCGAGCTGGCCGGGCCAGACCGGGTCGTCCGCGAGCGGCGGGGCCCCGTGGGACAGATACAGGGCGGGCATGCGCTCCTGGGTGGCGGACATGACGACGACTCCCTCCGGAGGCCTGACTGACACTTGAACTTTAAAGCTTCCTCTCGGTATGAGGCTAGGCCAGTCTTGTTTAAACTTCAAGGACTACGGTCGTAGAGTGGACCCATGAACACGGCACCCGCAACCACCGGCGCAGCCGCGGCCGATCGCACGCCCCTCGGCGAGCCCCACTGGCTCACCGCCGAGGAGCAGCGCGTCTGGCGCTCCTACCTCCATGCCACCACCCTGCTGGAGGACCACCTCGACCGCCAGCTCCAGCGCGACGCGGGCATGCCGCACATCTACTACGGCCTGCTCGTACGGCTCGGCGACGCCCCGGAGCGGCGGCTGCGGATGACCGAGCTGGCCATGGACGCGAAGATCACCCGGTCCCGGCTCTCGCACGCCGTCGCGCGGCTGGAGAAGAACGGCTGGGTGCGCCGGGAGAACTGCGACTCCGACAAGCGCGGCCAGTTCGCCGTGCTCACCGATGACGGCTACGAGGTGCTGCGCCGCACCGCGCCCGGCCATGTCACCGCCGTACGGCAGGCCCTGTTCGACCGGCTCACCCCGGAACAGAAGAAGTCCCTCGGCGAGATCATGCAGATCGTCGCCGAGGGACTTCAGCCCCCGGACGCGGGAGCGGACCTGCCCTGGCTGCGCTAGGGCCCCTCTGATGGATCAGCGGCTGTCGCTCCGCGCGGCCCGGGCAGGTCCGGGGGGCCGTACGGACGAG
Organism: Streptomyces sp. NPDC005017; assembly: GCF_042873115.1. Taxonomy (NCBI): domain Bacteria; kingdom Bacillati; phylum Actinomycetota; class Actinomycetes; order Kitasatosporales; family Streptomycetaceae; genus Streptomyces; species Streptomyces sp. NPDC005017. Next base: position 217,460 of record NZ_JBIALD010000015.1, read on the forward strand.
GCGTCCCCTTCCTGGTCCGTACGAACGGGCCCTTGCCCTGCGGGATTCCTCCGTCGGGACCGGTGGGTCAGTGGGCGGCCACCGGGACCGGGACCTCGTCGCCGGCGCCCTCGCCGGAGGCCACCGGGGTACTGCCCGGCCGGCCCGCGTCGACCAGGG